>CAJXNF010000028.1 GCA_913056375.1 uncultured Pseudomonadota bacterium
CCTGCCAGTCCACCGCCAAGTCGCCCTGCTAAAGAAAGTCCGGCACAAATTATCTCCACACGCCGTGAAGACACAAATCCAGAGGGAACTCTCGAACTCGACAGTGACACACTGATTGGAGGCAAACGCCCAAGACGGATCCGAAGACGACGATCCGAAGAAGTACAAGAAGAAAATATCATTCGGGTCAGTGGTGACCGGCAAGAGACGCCACCTCCACCACCCGAACCCGCTGTTGAAGTCCAGCAAGAAGCGAGTGAACCTGAAGAAGCTCCTGTAGAAACTACAGTGGAAGCTCAGTCAGCTGACACTTCTGTAGAAGAAGTGACTGAAGAAAGGGTAGTAGAGCCTGAGCCGAAACCAGCACATCAGGAAGTAGAAACGGTTGCAGAGGTAGCTCCACCACCACCTCCTCCATCCTCAGAGCCTACCAGTCGACCTGCCACCACTACCAGCGAAGAAGAAGAGCGTAAGCAGCGAGAGCGAAAGTCTGAGAAAAAGGGCAGCAAAGCTCGGCATCATCGCCGCGATGAATCTGAAAATGAGGCACTGCAACGACGACAGCGAAGAGAAAACAACGAGCCTGTCGCTGTCAGCTACAACGAGGATGACGACCAGCCCCGACGCAAGCAGCGCAAGAGCGAGCGACGTAGAGATCGTCGTGTTCGTGAACAGACAGAAACAGCCAAGCATGTCTTCAATCCTCGTAAGAAAAGTATCAAGATTGGCAACGCCATCACCGTTGCAGACCTTGCTAGCCTAATCGGGATCAAGGTAACCGAAATTCTCAAGCGCCTGATGGAAAACGGAGTCATGGCTTCCATCAATCAAAGCATTCCAGGAGAAACTGCGGCGCTGATTGCTGCTGAATTTGATGTAGAAGTGGAACAGGAGACCACCAATCTTGAAGAGCAGGTCTTCGAAGTAGCCGATGGCACTGATGAACGGGAGCGAGCTCCGATCGTTACCATCATGGGCCATGTCGATCATGGTAAGACCTCTCTGCTGGACAAGATTCGCTCAGCCAAAGTTACCGAAGGAGAAGCTGGAGGCATTACCCAACACATTGGGGCCTACCACGTTCGCCATAATAATCACAACATCACTTTTCTGGATACTCCCGGTCACGAAGCCTTCACGGCTATGCGTGCCAGAGGAGCAAACGTTACGGATATCGTGATTCTTGTGGTCGCTGCCGATGACCGGGTGCAACCACAAACCATTGAAGCGATCAATCACGCACGAGCAGCCGAAGTCCCTCTCATTGTTGCTGTCAACAAAGTAGATAAGCCGGATGCCAGCCCACAGCGTATTGAGCAAGAGTTACTAGAGCATAATTTAGTCTCCGAAGGATTGGGTGGAGACACAATCATGGTTCCAGTCTCTGCCAAAACTGGGGATGGCATCGACAACTTATTGGAGATGGTCCTGCTGCAAGCAGAAGTATTGGAGCTAAAGGCCTTCTATGATGGGCCAGCCCGTGGAGCCATTATCGAGTCCAAGATCAGCCGTGGCAAGGGAGCGGTGGGAACTGTGCTCATCCAGCGAGGAATACTGCGTATCGGTGATTTCTTCCTGGTTGGAACCACCTGCGGACGGGTCCGAGCGATGTTCAATGATCACGGTCAACCAATTCAAGAAGCGACTCCTGCTGTTCCTGTAGAGATTACCGGGTTTGATGACGTGCCGACCACTGGGGAAACCTTCATCGTAATGGACGATGAACGCACCGCCCGACAATTGGTGCAGCAACGTTTGGAAAATCAACGGGAAGCCAATGTTTCTCAGCAGCAGAAGACGAATCTAGAAAACATCTTCAGTCAACTGGAAGAGGCTGGCAGTCTGGAACTCAACCTGCTGCTGAAGGCAGACGTTCAAGGTTCTGTCGAGGCTCTGCGCAGCTCTCTCTCGCAACTGGGCAATGAAAAGATCTCTGTACGCTTTCTGCACACAGGTCTTGGCAACGTCACAGAAACGGACGTTGTGCTGGCATCTGCCTCGGATGCGATCATCATCGCCTTCAATGTTCAGGCAGACGCAAAAGCTCGTGAGACACTGGCCCGTGAAGGTGTCGACCTACGCCTCTATGATGTAATCTATAACGCTATCGATGATGTTCGTGCTGCCTTGCAAGGCATGCTCGCTCCAGAGATTCGTGAAGAAGTGATCGGTCGTTGCCGTGTGGATCAGATCTTTAACGCCAATCGTATTGGTAATATTTTTGGGTGTTTGGTCACAGAAGGTAAGGTTGTACGAAACTGCAAGGCTCGTGTCCTGCGCGATGAAACAGAAATTCACAAGGGACACGTTGTTTCCTTGAAACGCTTCAAGGATGACGTTCGTGAAGTCGCTCAGAATTACGAATGTGGAATCGTTCTGGACTTTCAGGATGTCCAGCAAGGTGATGTCATCGAGGCTTTCATCGAAGTCGAAGAAGCAGCAACTCTCTAGATGCGCGGTAACAAATCAGCAGAGCCAAACAATGTGCTACTGCAACGAAAGCTGGCAGAGATTCTGTTACGGGAGAGCAAAGACCCACGCTTTCGGTTGGTGACCATCAGCCGAGTTGAGGCCGCCCGAGATAATTCCTTTGCCACGGTATACGTCAGCTTTTTCCCAAGTGAGCAAGTAGAAGAAGTCGTCACCTCGCTCAATCACGCTGCTGGATTCTTCAGCCGTTGCCTGGGCAAAGTGCTGCAAACTCGACTGACCCCCAAGTTACGCTTTCTCTATGATGCTGGATTCGACTATAGCATGGAGATTGATCAGGCACTGCAGAAGGTAAAGAAGACAGATAGTGCTGAGGATTCTGAACATTGATAAGCCCCGTGGCTGGACTTCTTTTGATGTAATCCGCTGGGCCCGTCGTCAGTTTCAGGAGAAAAAAGCTGGGCACTTGGGTACTCTGGACCCATTGGCGACCGGAGTACTCCCAGTTTTCCTGGGCAAGGCGACCAAATTGATTTCCCTGTTCAACGAACAGGACAAGGTGTATCGTGCGACCGTTCGTTTTGGCATTCGCACTGATACTTTTGACGCAGAAGGCCAGATACTGGCTGAACGGGATCCAAGTTCCGTGAACGAAACGATGGTGAATGAGTGGCTGCAGAGGCACTTGGGGTGGCAAGATCAACAGACCCCAGTCCACTCAGCGGTCAAGCTTCAAGGTACACCGGCCTATCGACTGGCCCGTCGTGGAGAAGCACCAGAGTTACCGACGCGGCGAGTCTTCCTGGAACAACTGAAGCTCGAGTGTTTCGCGTTGCCGGAAGCAGAGATCACCGTGCATTGTTCGAAGGGCACTTATATTCGCTCACTAGCTGAGCAATTGGGCCAGGATCTACGTGTTGGCGCCCATTTATCTGCCTTGCGCCGTCTGCGCTGTGGCTCTCGATTCGTGATCGAGGAAGCCAAAACTCCTGAGCAACTGGCTCAGGAAGTCAACCCATGGATGGATTCTTCCAGAGTGCTGAGTGACTTCCCTGCGCTGCGTCTGCCTCTGGAGGATCGGGAACGTATTCGACAAGGACAAACCGTCCCGCTGAGCCTAACTTCAGAATCAGCCGTTCCTAAGGACCATACCACCGAAGCCTGGTATCAGGCTGGTGATGAACAAGAACTCTGGGCACTTGGTTCTCTGCATCTGGGAGAGCGAGGCCCCTGTTTTCAACCGAATAAAGTATTGATCTGAGGAGTATCCCTGCATGTTGACCAAGGAACAGAAAAATGAACTGATTCGCACCTATGGCAAGAATGAGCACGACAGTGGCTCAACAGAAGTTCAGATTGCCCTGCTGACAGCCCGAATCGTCTACCTGACTGAGCATTTCAAGCAACAACCAAAAGACTTCCACTCTCGTCGTGGGCTATTGCGCCTCGTTGGTCGACGGCGCAACTTTCTTAACTACCTCAAGGCGGAAAACGTGGATCGCTACCAGGAAATTATCCAAAAGCTGGGCATCCGCAGATAAATAGCCACCTGCCAGAACGAGCCCACAGAGGGTTCGTTCTTCCGCCAATCCCCTCTCAGGAAACAACCTGCAATTCTTGATTCCATTCGCTGCCTACTTAACAGCCATCATTCCGACGCAACACCCTCTCCAACCTTTGTCTGGTCGTTCGTCCCAAGGCTATCTTTCTACGATGCACTGCGATTGGTCTCTCTTTCGATCCCTAGTATATTGAAAAATCAGGAGAATCTATGGAAACCGTATCTACGGCCTTCGGTAAGGCCACTCTTACACTCGAGACAGGAAAACTCGCTAAACAAGCCAACGGCTCCATCTTGGTCCGCTATGGTGACACTGTTGTATTAGTCGCCGCCACTGCCGACAAAGGTAGCGGTGTTGGTGCTGACTTTTTCCCCCTATCGGTTCACTACGTTGAAAAAGCGTACGCTGCTGGGCGTATTCCCGGTGGTTTCTTCAAGCGTGAAGGCCGCCTCTCCGAGTCAGAGACCCTAACTTCTCGGCTCATTGATCGTCCTCTACGTCCATCCTTCGATGAAAACTATCTGGCAGAAACCCTGATCATGGCCACCGTACTCAGCTCTGATCAGGACAATGCCCCCGATATCGCAGCCATGATTGGTGCTTCGGCAGCGCTCTGCGTTTCAGACATTCCCTTCTATCAACCAATTGGGGGCATCCGAGTTGGACGCATCAATGGTGAATTTGTTGTCAACCCAACGCCTGCTGAACTAGAAGAAAGTGAGTTGAACATCATCATGGCAGCTTCGAAAGACGCCATTCTGATGGTGGAAGGGGAAGCCAAAGAGGTGAGTGAAGAAGTCATGCTGGATGCTCTCTGGTTTGGTCAGGAACAGATCCAGCCGATCATTCAGATCCAGGAAGAGTTGATGCAACGCTGTGGCAAACCCAAACGCGAAGTTGCCATACCAGAAATTGATGAGGAGTTGCGCACCAAGGTGACCGCTGCCAGCCAGCCCAAATTAGTCGAGGCCCTGCAGATCACAGAGAAGCAGGAGCGCTATCAGCGACTGGACGCCGTTGTTGATGAAGTGCTTGCCGAGGTCTTTCCTGAAGGCAGTGAGCCCAGCAGTGATGCTATTGGACAAGCCAAGAGCGTGATTGGTTCGGTCAAGAAAAAAGTCATGCGGGAGCGTATCCTAAAGGATCAGATTCGCATTGATGGACGAGGCCCAAAAGACATCCGCCAGATTGATTGTGAGGCACGGATTCTACCAAGAGCCCATGGCTCTGCGCTCTTCACACGTGGAGAAACCCAGGCGTTGGGTGTAGTCACTCTCGGAACGAAAGAAGATGAGCAACTCATCGATTCGCTACATGGAGTAAGCTACAAAAACTTCATGCTGCACTACAATTTCCCAAGTTTCTGTGTTGGTGAAGCTCGACCACCTAGAGGTCCTGGACGTCGTGAAATTGGCCATGGTCATCTTGCCGAGCGTGGCCTCAGCCATCTACTTCCAACTAGAGAAGAGTTTCCTTACACCATTCGTCTAGTCTCTGAAGTACTCGAATCCAATGGCTCTTCCTCAATGGCAACGGTTTGTTCTGGTTCTCTAGCAATGATGGATGCAGGCATTCCTCTCAAGGCAGCGGCTGCCGGTATCGCCATGGGGCTGATCTATGACGACGGACAGACCAGCATTCTCTCAGATATTCTGGGTGATGAAGACCACCTAGGTGACATGGACTTCAAGGTTGTTGGCACTACCACAGGCATCACCGCATTGCAGATGGACATCAAGATCAAGGGACTCACCCGAGAGATTGTCAAAGCATCACTGGAGCAAGCTTGTGAAGGTCGACTGCACATTCTCAAGATCATGGGAGACACCTTGGAGCAGTCTCGCGCTGGACTGTCCAGCTATGCGCCGCGCTTCATCACTCACAAGATTCCACCTGATAAGATCTCCATCGTCATTGGCCCTGGGGGCAAGATGATCAAGAGCATCGTCGAGCGAACTGGGGTGAAGATCAACATCTCTGACGACGGTTTGGTCTCCATTGCATCCGGAGATCACAAGGCGGTAGATGCTGCCTTGGAAATTGTTCGAGATCTGACACGCACCGTAGAAATCGGCACTGTTTACGATGGGATTGTCAAGCGCGTGGTTGACTTCGGAGCTTTTGTAGAAGTCTTCCCTGGAACGGAAGGGTTGGTACACATTTCTAACTTGGCGGAAGGCCGTGTCCGTGCGGTCACGGACGTCGTTCGAGAAGGCGATACTGTCAAAGTAAAAGCCATGGGTCTTGACAAACGGGGTAAGCTGCAGCTAAGCATCAAGGACGTATAGGCGATTCGCACAAAAGCTGCATTCGCCCACTCTTTCCTAGCGGCCGGATTGGGCCGCTGCTACCTACCGATTTCAGCCAGGAGACAAGATGAAGACATGGATCAGCGCGTGCCTTGGACTGTTGCTGGCCAGCACAGCTTGGGGCGTTTCGATAGATGACCGTTGTCTGCAAGATGGAAACTCGGCCTGTGTCGATTGGAACCAAGGACTCGTCATTGCCGATGGCCTAGGCGTACCTGCAAAGAAAGCAGGAACCTCTGCTCAACAAAACGCTAGTGCCCAACGAGCAGCCCGGATGGATGCAGCTCGTAACATTCTAGAGATGATCAAAGGAATCAACGTCAGTTCAAATACCACGCTACAAGACGCGATGTTGACCGATGATCAAATCCGCTCCAATGTTCAGGGTATGATCTACGGCTTACGCCCTGTTGGTGCACCACGCTACTTCTCTGATGGCAGCGTTCGTGTCCGCATGGAAGCCCGACTCCAACAAGTGGTTCCACAACAAGCTCTCTTCCAGATCCCAGTGGAAATTGCTCCACCAGTAGAACTCTCTTCCAATTCCCGATCCGGCGCTCCAATCGATATGGGACGAGTTTACACCGGCTTGATCATCGATGCGCGAGGAACCGGAGCTCAACCAGCAATGTCACCACGGGTTTTTGATGAAGCTGGGAATGAACTCTATGGTTCAGCCTATGTGGAACAAGAATTTGTTCTTAAGCACGGAATGGCCGGTTACGTCAAGGATCTGGAACAAGCAGAAACCAACGACCGAGTGGCAGGTAATCCACTGACAGTCAAAGCTGTCGGGGTCGCTGGCAAAAACAAGACGGACATTGTCCTCGCTGATCAGGACGCAGCTCGCATTCGCCAACTGGCGGCCAATCTCAACTTCCTGAGAGAAGCCCGCGTCGTCGTGTTGGTGGACTGACCCTATTCCTGGGCGGGACTCCCTCTCGCCCACATCTCTCCCTGCTTTGTCCCACTCGTAGTTTTTCTTCCTCTCTTTTTGACTCACTGTTTGCTATGACCTCCTCTTTTCTCAATCAGAAAGTCCGCATTCTCCCTGAATCGCTGATCAACAAGATTGCAGCAGGGGAAGTGGTCGAGCGGCCAGCTTCTGTGGTCAAGGAGTTGGTAGAAAATGCGTTGGACGCTGGGGCCACCCAGATTCAGGTGACCGTCAAGAATGGAGGCAAAGACCTGATTCAGGTGCTCGACAACGGCTGCGGGATGAATGAGACCGACGCCCGCTTTGCTGTAGAACGTCACGCCACCAGTAAGATTTATTCAGACGAAGACTTGTTCCGCATTGGCACACTTGGCTTTCGTGGAGAAGCTTTGGCTTCCATTGCTGCAGTCTCCCACTTCGAATTGCTGACCTGTCCTGATGATCAGGAGAGCGGGACACGTCTGCTGATGCAGGGGGGACAACTGGATGAAATCGGCAAGGTAGGATTTCCACAAGGAACACGCATCAAGATCGAGCGACTGTTCTTCAACACACCGGCTCGGCTTAAGTTTCTGAAGACAACCACCACGGAGTTACAGCACATTCAGCAGGGATTGACCAATCAGGCGCTGGCCTACCCGCAACGTCAGTTCAAACTTGTTCATAACCAACAACTTTTGCTCAACCTAGGACCAGCCAACAGCCTGGAAGAGCGTATCTTTCAACTTTTTGGTGAAGAGTTTCGAGATAGCCTGCAGGAAGTCTCACATCGAGAAAATTACCTAAATTACCAAGGCTGGCTCTCCATCCCAGAGAAAGTACGAACCAGCAAGCGTTGGCAATACCTGTTTGTCAATGACCGCTCTGTGCGATGCCCAGCAGTACAGCGGGCAATCTACCAGGGCTATGGCAACTTCCTAAGCAAATCACAGCATCCAGCATTTTTTCTTTCACTGCATCTTGATCCGGGTGAGTTGGACGTCAATGTCCATCCTGCAAAAACAGAGATTCGACTACGCAACAGCCAGGTTGTGCATACAATCCTCCAGGATCAGCTGAGCAGAAGCCTTAAGCAACAGACCAAGCTGCGCCTGTTTGGTCGGGAAGGAAAGACGATACCTCGACCAATACGGGATCCTCAGACAGAATTGCCACTAGTAGATGAGCTACCACTGCAACAACAGGTTCAGGAACAATCCTCTGTGCAACGAGTTGCTAAGGAGCGACCAGCCCGAGCCAAGCACAATCCAACCCTTCCCACACCTACCAAAAATACTGACTCCAAACCAGAAGCTTCTCCTGTTGCCACGACCACGACCTTATCATCAACTAAAGAAGAAGCCCCTACCAAAGCAGAAACTGTCGTTGATCCGGTTACCGTAGAGAACCTTCAGCTGTGGCCTACTCCGGAAACTCCAACTCGATGGCAACCACATGGACAAGTATTGAGTTGTTATCTACTGGCTACGGATGTAGATGGATTGGTACTTTTTCACAGCCAGCGTGTTCACGAGCGGTTACTGTATGAACGCTACCGGAGCGACTTCCTAGCTGAAAATATTGAAGTTTCTGAGCGGAGTACTCCGTTGCTGCTGCACCTGGCACCTCAGGAGGCAACACTGTTGGCAGGATTAGAAGCTTTGATGCGTCAAGGTGGGTTTGTCTGGGAACCTTTTGGAGGAAAGACCTTTGCCCTGCAACAGCAACCAAGACTACTGGCCTTGTCTCGGGCAGAAGCCTTTCTGCGAGAGATGCTTAATCGCAGCGCACTCTTTGGGAAGCGTAGTCGTCCAGACGCACTTCAGCAGGATCTCTGGAATGTCTTGGCCACACAAGCGGCTCTCTCAGAAACGCAACTGCTTACTGCAAGCGATCAGCAGTTGTTACTGGCCCAGCTTGAACAGCTAGATCTCGACAACCGCTCCCTTGACGGATCTCCCCTCTGGTTTTCCTTACCCACTGCTGAACTGGAACGTAAATTTCGACAGCGCTTTTGAGCAACACGCCAAAATTCCTGCTCTCCCTCACACAAGTCGTACCTCCCTTATAGCAGAAAAAGCCACCAAGCGAGTCTTGATCAGCGGTCCCAGCAGTAGGTTTGATGACCTCTAGACTATTTATCTTGGGTATTGAACCAAACTTCCAATAAAGATCGAGCGGCTCGAGTTGGTAGTTGCTTGCCTTGACGAATGGCCTTCTCAACTCTGGGAATATCAGCTTGGATCTGGGAATGCTTTCGAAAACTTTGGCGCAACTCTTCATCAATCAGACTCCACATCCAGCGAACAGCCTGATGACTCCTGTGCTCTTCCCACTCTCCCGAGGTCTTCAGCATCTCTTGAAAGTCTTGCATCGTCTCCCACAGCTCAACCAGCCCTGTTTGTTCCAGGGCACTGCACTGAAGCACCTTTGCCTGCCATGAAGCCCGAGTCGGCTTGAGCAAATGGAGAGCATTTCGATACTCCCGCACAGCTCGTTGAGCCAAGGTCTTCTGATCACCATCAGCCTTGTTGATCACGATCAGGTCCGCCAACTCCAGAATTCCCTTCTTGATTCCCTGCAGCTCATCTCCAGCATTGGGTAGCATCAGCACCAGGAAGAGATCAGCCATTGAAGCAACCATGGTCTCCGACTGCCCAACTCCTACCGTCTCAACAATAATCACGTCATAGCCCGCTGCTTCACAGAGCAACATCGTCTCCCGAGTTTTACGAGCTACTCCACCCAGCACTCCGGACGAGGGTGAAGGACGTACAAATGCCTGTGGGTGTGAGGACAATTGTTGCATCCGCGTCTTATCGCCCAGGATGCTTCCACCAGTGATTGGACTACTTGGATCCACAGCTAGTACAGCGACCCGATGTCCTGCTTCGATCAGCCGCATTCCAAAGGCTTCAATGAAGGTGCTCTTACCCACACCTGGAACCCCAGTAATGCCAATTCGCAGGGACTTGCCGGTCTCCGGCAACAACTCCTCCAGCAGCGCCTGGCCCTGATCAAGTTTTTCTGGGTGTGTGCTCTCCAGTAGGGTGATCGCCTTGGCCATCGCACGACGATCACCATTACGAATTGCAGAAAGGGAAGGGATCTTCATGAACTCAGGATTTGTTCGAAGAAATAGATTTAGAGCGTTGAGTCAGGTGAGAAGCAGTTAGACAGTCCAATCGATCAGCATCAGATCCAAGTATTCAAAGTGTCTTAGGTTCTTGGTAACCAGTGTTGCCTGATTTGCAAAGGCATGAACAGCAATTAGTAAGTCAGTGTCAGCAATCGAATGTCCTTTTTTGTGTAGTTCAGCCCACCAAACCGCAGCTTGTTCCCAGTCAGAGTGGTTCAACTCTAACTTGATCCATGATTCGACCAAAGCCTCGTATTGTCGGAGGTTGCGAGTGGCCTGTTTGAGCAGCAGATAGCGTCGAATCTCGAAATCAACAACAGGGCTCAACAAAAATCCACCAGCCACAGTATCAAATCGCTCTCGAACCGTTCCGTTCCCTCGTAGAAGATAATTGATAATGTTGGTATCAAGCAGAAAATTCACTTCGAGTTCTCATCGGGATGCAAGCGGAAGGGATGATCTCTACGAAATTGAGGAAAATCCTCCCAAACTTGTTGCTCTTCTTCCGTTAGTTCCCAATCGAGGGGATGCAAGGGCTCAATAGTCACGCGGACTCTTGTTCCTATAGGCATAGTTTCAGGCAAGTGAACTTCCATCCGCCGAGTTGGTTCTACTTGTGCCTCTAAGATGATTGTTCCCATTATTGAATCTCAAACATATCAGGTTCAGTTTTGTTTACTTTGGCGAAACATCGTCTGTACCAGTCAGAGATTCTCACGCAGCGACCTTTGTCCTTTCACGGACAGCGCTCAAGACCTCACGAGCAGCCTGTGGAATCTTGGTGCCTGGTCCAAAGATGCAGGCCACCCCTTGCTGGTAAAGGTACTCATAATCTTGCGGAGGAATGACACCCCCAACCACTACGACCATGTCATCCACCTTCTCTGCAAGCAAAACCTGCATCAGTTGCTGTACAAGTGTCTTGTGGCCCGCTGCCTGGCTGGAGATACCGATCACGTGGACATCATTCTCGATGGCCTGACGAACAACTTCTTCTGGAGTCTGAAACAGTGGCCCGATATCCACATCAAAACCTAGATCAGCGAAGGCAGTGGAGATCACCTTAGCTCCACGATCGTGACCATCCTGACCCATCTTGGCCACCATGATTCTTGGTCGACGACCTTCGTCTACTGCAAATTGATTGATCTCCTCGCGTACGTCTGCAAAGTCAGAATCTTCAGCATATTCACTCCCGTAAACCCCAGCAATCGAACGAATCGGAGCGTTGTAACGTCCCCAGGCCTGTTCCATCGCATCTGAAATTTCACCGACTGTAGCCCGGATGCGGACCGCTTCAATGGAAAGCGCCAACAGGTTGCCCTGACCGCTGGCGGCTGCTTCGCGCAGGCGATTTAGACTTACCTGTACAGCTGTGTTATCTCGATTCTGTCGGACTTGGTTCAACCTATGGATCTGAGCCTCTCGTACTGCGGAGTTATCGATGTCACGCACCTCAACTCGTTCTTCCTGCTCCAAGCGATACTTGTTCACACCAACAATGACCTCCTTGCCTTGGTCGATCCGAGCCTGCCGACGAGCCGCTGCTTCTTCAATTCGTTGCTTGGGCATTCCAGAGGCAACAGCCTTGGTCATACCCCCAAGTTCCTCAACCTCCTGCAACGTTTGCCGAGCCTCTTGGATGAGCGCATTTGTCAGTGATTCCATGAAGTAGGAACCACCAAAAGGATCGACAATGTTGGGAATACCTGCTTCTTCCTGAAGAATCAGCTGGGTATTACGAGCAATCCGAGCCGAAGTTTCTGTCGGTAATCCCAGGGCTTCATCGAAGGAGTTAGTGTGCAGTGACTGCGTTCCACCCAGGGTGGCCGCCATTGCTTCAATTGTGGTCCGTACGATGTTGTTGAAGGGATCCTGCTCGGTCAGACTCCAGCCAGAGGTCTGACAGTGGGTACGCAACATCATTGACTGGGGTTTTTGGGGAGCGAAAGGCTTGAGCAGTTCGGCCCACAGGAAACGGGCAGCTCGTAGCTTGGCGATCTCCATGAAGAAGTTCATGCCGATGCCAAAGAAGAAGGAGAGGCGCGGTGCAAACTGGTCGATGGGCATTCCACGTTGCAGTGCCGAACGCACGTACTCCAGGCCATCCCCCAGCGTAAAGGCCAGTTCCTGTACAGCCGTCGCGCCAGCTTCCTGGATGTGATAGCCACTGATGCTGATCGAATTGTAGCGGGGCATGTGCTCACTGGTGTAGGCGATGATATCACCAATGATCCGCATCGAAGGAGTAGGAGGGTAGATATAGGTGTTGCGGACCATGAACTCCTTGAGGATGTCGTTCTGAATGGTTCCGCTCAGCTGTTCCTGGGAGACTCCCTGCTCTTCTGCAGCAACAACATAGGCTGCCAAAACAGGCAACACCGCCCCGTTCATGGTCATCGAGACCGACATCTCGTCCAGTGGGATCTGGTCGAAGAGGATTTTCATATCCTCGACAGAGTCGATCGCCACACCCGCCTTACCCACATCACCAACGACTCGTGGATGATCTGAATCATAGCCCCGATGGGTTGCCAGGTCGAAAGCTACGCTCAGTCCTTTTTGTCCAGCAGCCAGGTTCTTACGGTAAAAGGCATTTGATTCTTCAGCTGTCGAGAAGCCTGCATATTGCCGAATGGTCCAAGGCCGACCCGCATACATCGTTGCTTTGGGGCCCCGCAGAAATGGGAAAAAGCCGGGCAGCGTATTGGCCATCTCCAGTTCTTCCAGATCCGCTGCGGTGTAGAGTGGCTTCAGCCGGATGCCCTCAGCTGTGTGCCAGTCCAACTCTGACACCTCACGACCCTTCAGTTCCTTGCGTGCCAGTTCTTCCCAATCTTTTAGCGTTGGTAATGCTTCTCCCATGGCTGCTCCCTCAGAAGCGTTGGCAGTCCTTGCTGCCAACTTCATTGAGACAGAGGAGGCACCTCGTAGTACCTCCGTTCAACAGACTAACCTAGAATGGTTTCAATCCTGGATAGTTCTTCTTCGCTGAGCCGTGAGTTGCTGAGTGCACCCACAGCGTCTTCGATTTGTGAGACCTTGCTGGCACCAATCAGCGCCGAGGTCATCTGTGGCTGACGCAATACCCAGGCGATCGCCAGTTGAGCCATTGTCTGTCCACGTTCATCGGCCATCTTCTGTAGCTCACGTACCCGCGCAAGGCGCTTCTGAGTCACCTCATCACCCCAGTGGAAAGCGCTCTTCAGTTTGTCAGCACGGGTTCCACTCCAGTCTTCAGACAGGTACTTGTTGGTCAGAATTCCCTGGCAAAGAGGTGAGAACGCAATACAGCCGATCCCTTCATCCTTAAGTACATCAAGCAGGCCATCTTCGATCCAACGATCAAACATGTTGTAGCGCGGCTGATGAATTAAACAGGGAGTTCCCAATTCTCTCAGGAGGCGTGAAGCTTCGCGTGTCTGCTCTGGGGAATAGGTTGAGATACCAGCATAGAGCGCTCGTCCGCTACGAACGATGTAGTCCAGCGCTCCCATCGTCTCTTCCAAGGGGGTATTCGGGTCGGGCCGATGGCTGTAGAAAATGTCTACATAGTCGAGTCCCATCCGTTTGAGGCTCTGGTCGCAGCTTGCCACCAGGTACTTGCGAGAGCCCCATTCTCCGTAGGGGCCAGGCCACATGTAGTAGCCAGCTTTACTGGAAATCACCAATTCATCGCGATAGGGCTTGAAGTCCTCGGCAAAGATCCGCCCGAAATTGGTTTCAGCCGAACCAGGAGGGGGACCATAATTGTTGGCAAGATCAAAGTGCGTAATCCCGAGGTCAAAAGAACGTCGGAGCATCTCTCGCATATTTTCCAGAGGATCGACTCCACCAAAGTTGTACCAAAGTCCTAGGGACACCTCAGGCAAGTGTAGTCCAGATTTCCCGCAGCGACGATAGTGAGCAGATTCGTAACGGTTATCAGCAGCATCGTAAGGCATGTGTCCTCCAAAGATGTGTAGTTGAGAATGCAGATTAGATTTCTTTCAATCTTCAACAATAGTCAGCAGAAGATCAAACCATTCTCAACACCTGAGAAAGATTGGTGAAAAAAGCCGCCAACCGAGGACACATTACCCTAAGTATTCTCACACCTGCAAAAAATGCTTGCCTTTGTGCTCGGCCTCCGAAAAAATTCAGTCTGTTTCTAATTTTTTAGACTCCTTCTTCTTAAACAACAGCAATGCTTTTCTTACGCAAAGACATTCGATTCGGTATCTTAGCCGATTGTTGCTGTTGTTGTCGTTTGACCTGTTGTTGATACAGGCCCTCTTCGCAGCGGCCTAGCCGCACTCCTGGCCCCAGCGCCAATTTCTCCAAAAACTTTTTCAAATCAGATAGAAAGATGAACTCTCTACTCCATATACCGCTGTTCCAATCCAGGTGTTCGAGCCTTTCCCAGACTTCCCTGACTACTGCCGTCGTTGCCTCTGCTGCTTCCTGCTGTTGCTGCCCTGCCTATTGTTGCTGAACAACCTGTTCACGCATTTCTGATTCGTTTTCCGACCCTGATTATTCACTGAATTTTTTGCGAGCGCGTTTGCTCTAGAGCCTCCCAAAGGTTCCTCTTCAGAACGCTCCGCGCCCATAGTTTTCCTTGACCGAGAACCCTGCCCGCAAGGGAAAGTCTCTCGAAATTTACTGATGCCCTGGGCCATCGTTTTGCCCTGCTTTGCCAACTTCTCTCCAGGAGAAAACCGATGAAACTGCTTCTGTTGCTAGCCGGACTGCTCACTTTAATGACTGGTTTGACCCATGCCAATGATTTGTCTGAGTGGAAACCACTACTCTCTGTCACCGAACTCCATGAGCTTCTTGAAGACGACCCCTTTGCTGCAACCGTTGTGGACATCCGAGCCTTGGATTCCAAAGATCCAGAAGCTTCTTACAACGCTGGGCACATCCCCGGCGCTGTGTCTTCTCCTTATGCAACTTGGCGTGGGCAGCCTGACAATCCAGGCAAGTTTGTTACCCAAGACAAACTGACTTGGCTGGTTCAGGCCATTGGTGCTGACATCGATACCCCAGTGGTGGTTGTTCACCGTGGTGATTCCTACAGCGATTTCGGTGCAGCAGCCAGAGTCTACTGGTCTTTGAAGACTGCTGGACTAACCCAGTTGGCGATTTTGAATGGAGGCTTTCAGGCTTGGAAGCAAGCAGGGTTGCCTATTTCCACAGAGTTGGAGACTCCACTGCCAAGTGACTTTCCAGCCACAATCC
>CAJXNF010000029.1 GCA_913056375.1 uncultured Pseudomonadota bacterium
TGCAAGGAATCTCTCCAGCCTCTGCCAGAATTTCTCCCCAAGGAGAGATGATCAGGCTGTGACCATAGGTTGCTCGGCCATCTTGATGTTCGCCACACTGAGCTGCGGCAATCACAAAGCAAGCATTTTCAATGGCACGAGCTCGCAGTAGCGTATGCCAGTGGGCTTTTCCAGTAGGGCGCGTGAAAGCTGCGGGAATGGCTAATATTTGCGCACCGGCCTGACTGAGTGCTCGGTACAGATGTGGAAATCGCATATCATAGCAGATACTCATTCCGTATCCTCCCCAAGGAGTTTGTAGCAGGACGGCCTCCTTGCCAGCCTCAAAACTTGCTGACTCACGATAGGATTCCTGATCACTGAGAATGGCATCAAAGAGATGGATTTTGTCGTAGCGGGCTCGAATCTTTCCCTGATCATCAATGATAAATCCACGATTCAGCAACCGACCGTCACCGGTTGAGTTACGGAGAATCAGGGAACCGACATGAATCCAGACTCCTGCTTTGACAGCGATATCTAGGCAGCACTTCAGCACAGGATCTTCTTCTTCAGTAACGGCTGTTGCTCGAGCAAGAGGATTTTTCTGCTGCAGTAGGTTGACGGCTTCTGGCAGAACGATCCACTGTGCTCCGTTTTCAACCGCTTCCTGCAAAGCAACTTCCACCTGTTGGCGATTGTATTCGAGGTCAATGCCGGAGGTTAGCTGCACACAAGCAACCTTCAGTTCGCTAGGCGTATTTGTCATGAAAAATTCAACTTTTGGAGTTTGGAGGCGATGATGACTTGGCAATAGGGATTTTCTGGATGCTGGCGATAGTAGTTTTGATGATAGTCTTCTGCAGGATAAAAGGTGCCTAAGGGAACGATCTCAGTAACGATTGGCCTAGAGAATCTTGAGGCCACTTCCTGTTTTGATTTTATGGCCAGTTCCTGTTGCTCTTCGGAATGATAAAAAATTGCTGAGCGGTATTGGGTGCCAACGTCGTTGCCCTGACGATTGAGTGTTGTTGGGTCGTGCATCCTCCAGAACCAATCCAAGATCTCAGAATAGCCGATTATCTCTGAATCAAAATCGAGTTGGACAACTTCCGCATGTCCTGTCATTCCAGAACAGATTGAGCGATAATCTGGATTGTTGGTATGTCCACCGGTGTAGCCACTCACAATGCGGTGGATGCCTTCAATCCGCTGGTAGACTGCTTCCAAACACCAGAAGCAGCCGCCAGCTAGGGTAGCTTTAGTCAATTCCATTCCGTCACTCCTTTGTGAAAAATAGATGCTTTCGACTCATGGCGATCAAGATTTGGTGATTCTCTCAATTTAGCAATGGGCAGTGAGAAAGCCGACTTGAAAATTCCCTTTCGACTTGAAGAGTCTTTCGAATTCCGTAGGGATATTTTCCTCATTCAGGGGGCTGTTCCAGAGATCTTCCGTCAGAGTGCCGATCTTATAGTTCGGATGGTTCTGGAGTAGTTCAAGCACCATCTGGAAGTATTCTTGATGATCGGTTTTGAAGCGAATTTCTCCACCTTCTCGAAAGAAAATCAGCAGTCGATCCAGAAATTCACTGGAAAACAGCCTGTGCTTTCGATGAGCCTTCTTGGGCCAGGGGTCTGGAAAGTTTACATGGAGGATGTCTAGACTTTTTTCAGTCAGATACTCTCCGAGCAGTTCCCCCCTGTCTTTTACAAGCAGAGCATTGGTCAACTGAGCTTGAGCCAGTTTGCGAGCAGCCAGTGTTAGGCGTTTGAAGCGTAACTCAAAGCCGAGGAACGCATCTTGTGGATGTTGGCTGGCCCAGGCTTGCAAGTACCCACCAGAACCGCAGCCGATCTCCACATGCACTCGTTCTGCACGCTCACGCAAAGGCTCCCAATGCTGCTGGATCTGATCCAAGGTGGGATGAGGTAACAGTAGATCCGGATAGTCGTGCACCTTCTTCAAATAAGGATTGGTGCGGGTCATTCGCTCGTAGACCTGCTCTGGCAATTCCCGATGGTCTCGTATGCGGAATTTTTTTAGTTGCTCTAGATTCATATTTGTATGTTGCAGTTAGAGCAGATTCAATGGCAAACAGATGGGAGCGCGCTGCTTCGACTTTCCGATAGTGAGGAAGTTCGCATCTTGGCGCTCTCCGTGACAGAGCTATCATTATACGCAGGACAGCAACTTTCACCCGATCTGCTGGAACAGATTCAATCGGCTGGCCGATTCCGTGAGATATATAAAAAATCTCTGGACTTGCTTGCCCGACGCGAACATTCCATCTGGGAACTCCGACAAAAACTCCGACAGCGCTTCCCTGGATTGAGAGAAATGGAGCCTGTCTTGTTACGACTGGAGGAGCAAAAATTCCTTTGTGATGAACGCTTCTCTCTGAATTTCGTTCGCTCCCGCATGGCCAATCGCTCTTGGGGCGCTTATCGGCTGCGTGCTGAGCTAAAGCAGCGTGGCGTCGCAGGACAGTGGATCGATCAAGCCCTGGCCTCAGAGGTAGATGAATCTGTCTTGAGAGAAAAAGCCGAAGCACTCGTAAGAAAGTCCGGATTTCCCACAGATCCTGCAGCGAAAAGAAAGTTAGCTCAAAAACTCTACCAACGGGGTTTCTCGCAAGAATTGATCAACCAAGTACTTTCGCAAGATCCTCTGTGATACGGATTCTCTCATTTGGAAACCTCCGATAGGTCCTCCATGTTCCCCCAGCGCATTACCAAGGAAGAGGTCGGTGAATTGCCTCTAGTCAGTTATTCTGGAAGAATTGAGGTAGTGGCAAATCATGAAAGTCTCAAGGCCTGTCTGCCAGCATTACACGCTGAAAAACTGCTTGGATTTGATACGGAGACTCGTCCCTCCTTTCGTAAGGGAGTGATGTTTCCAATTGCCCTGCTGCAATTGGCGACCCGGGAAACAGTCTACTTAATTCGCCTGAACCACTTGGGATTTCCCGAAGAACTGCGTGACCTATTGGCATCACCGGAGTCACAGAAAGTTGGGGTAGCCATCCGGGATGACATCAAGGGTCTTCAGCAATTAGGAGCGTTTATACCACAAGGCTTCGTTGAACTTAGTCAGCTCGCTCGTCAGTTGGGGATTGTTACCTGTGGACTACGAAATCTTGCTGGAATCTTTCTCAATGTGCGAATCTCAAAGAAAGCCCAACTCAGTAACTGGGAGCAGGAAGAACTGACAGAGAGTCAGCAGAATTATGCAGCGACTGATGCATGGATCAGCCGGGAAATTTATGGTTTCCTTGACCAAGGAGGCTGGTTACAGAATACCCCAAGCTTTGAATCCTGACATGGAAGTTCAAAAACAATGGCTATTTGCCGCCAGCGCAGACGAGAGTATCTGCCAATCTCTAAGCCGAGAAACAGGCTTGCACCCACTTGTCGCGGGTATCTTGTATCGTCGCGGCTATCGAACACCGGATGAAGTAGGGATCTTTCTGCAACCAGAACTTCGTCAGCTTCGAGATCCATTTTTGCTTCGGCATATGCAGGAAGCAGTTGAGTTGGTGCTGCCTTTCCTGCGAGAGAATCGGCGCATTCTGATCTTGGGAGATTATGATGTCGACGGAATCACATCGACAGCGCTGCTACTGAGTTTTCTACGCGACGCAGGATGCAGTCAACTCGACTACTTTATTCCACAGCGATTACAGCATGGCTATGGGTTGACCCCAGCCAGTGTCGATGTAATCTTATCGCGCCAACCAGAGTTGGTGATTACTGTTGATAACGGCATTACTGCTCGCAAAGAAGTTCAGCAACTCCAGAATGAGGGTGTAAGTGTTTTAATTACGGACCACCACCTAGCTCTTCCAGATTCTCTTCCAGAGACTGTTACCGTCAATCCCAACCATCCAGCTTGTTCCTATCCGTTTAAAAAAATTTCCGGCTGTGGGGTGGCCTTCAAGCTAGTGATGGCTTTACGCAAAGCCCTACGAGAAATTGCTTGGTGGAATGAAGGACGGCCAGAACCAAATTTAAAGCAGTTACTTGATTTTGCTGCGCTAGGGACAGTTGCAGATGTGGTCGATCTGCGTGATGAAAATCGTTTATTTGTTCATGCAGGTCTACAATTAATGAACGACCAACCAAGGCCTGCGATCCAAGCGTTAAAGCAGGTCAAAAGAGTTGATGGAGAGATTACCGCCACAACACTAGGATTTAAGTTTGCACCCCTGATGAATGCTGCGGGCCGTCTTTATGATGCTTCATTGGCAGTAGAACTATTGCTGAGTCCAACTTTGGACCAAGCTTTGCCACTTGCCCAGCAGCTCAATGACATGAATGAAGAGCGGCGCAACCTAGAACAGGAGATGTTGACCATTGCCTTTGAGCAAGCGGCTCAGCAGGAAGACCAGAAAGGTTTGGTGCTTGCCTCAGGTCAGTTTCATGAGGGAATCAATGGGATTGTTGCTGCACGTTTAGCCGAAAAGACCTTCAAACCAACGATTCTGTTGAGTACTGCCAATCCTGAACGATACACGGGTTCAGGACGGTCAGCGATTCCAGACTTTCACCTCAAGGAAGCGCTGCAGGAGTGTGCTGACCAGCTAGTTCGTTTTGGAGGTCATGCGGGTGCTGCAGGGTGTACAGTTGCTCCTGAAAATCTTGAGGCTTTCCGCACTGCTTTTGCAAGAGTTTGTGAAGACTGGTTGCCGAAGCAACTGAGGCCGCAGCTACTGCTGGATGGAAAGCTGCCGCAGCAAGGACCAGATGCGCTTTTGGTAGAGCAAATTCAACAACTTGAACCCTTTGGCGCGGCAAACCCAGAGCCACTCTTTGCGTTGCCAACCCCACAAGAGGAATTTCAGTTACTTAAGGAGCACCACGTGAAGTGGATACTTTCTCGCTCTACCGAAGTCATTGGATGGAATTTTGCTGAGCAATTGCAGGGAGTCAAACCACATCAACTAGCAGTGACAGTTGGCTTCAATGAGTTTAGAGGTCAGCGAAAAATTCAGATGCTGCTTAAGGAAATCCAAGCATGAATCCAGCGCCTGTGTTTCTCTGACAGCATCCATGCTAGAGGAAGCTAAGCACCTTGGCGAACCAGCTACTACAGAAGGGATTGATGAACTATGTCAATTTACCCCAAGGAAAAATGAAGTCGGTCTTCTATTGGCAAGGCAATCTGGATCACTCAAAAGAACATTCAATGCTTGCGAAAACCACGCGGGATCAACTTTCGGCCATTCAGCAGCTTCTTAGTGAAAATCATTCTTATGACTTTCTCTGTCTGTTGGCCTTGCCCATTCTGTGGGGCAATCGGGAGTTTTTAAATTGGATTAAGGAGGAAACCTATCCTCAGGAGTCGATTGGATGAGTAGTGTTCGGACAAAAAGAATTGTGCTGCTATGGCTGGGCACAACTTTTTTGATTTTGGGAGGAGCCGCTTCTGCTGTGATGAGCTTGGTTGATCCCAAGAGCCATGTGAGTACTAAGATTCAAACAGTCACAATTGAAGAACTTCAATCGATTCCTTTCGAGGTTGGCTCTTCAGAAGTATCAGGTGATAACACGACCCAGGTTGTGGAGCCAGCATTGTCCCTACCGCAGGGAGCTGTCCGAGCAGCTCTTCTAGAAGTTGATCAACCCTATTGGGAAGTGATCGATCGACAGCGCTTGGGCATGGTTACTGAGAATTGGCAAACCGTCCTGATTCAGAACCACCACAAGCTAGACTACACGATCATTCCCGAATACGCCCGTGACTGGGAATGGATTCAGGATGGTAGGAAAATCAAGGTTCAGTTTCATACTGAGGTTGATGCGATGAAGGATATTCTGTCACGCAAAAAACTCGGCAAATTTGCAGTACAGATGACCTCTTTGCCGGTCACTGATTTTCCAAAAGCATTGGAGTTGCTACAACTGCTGGTGCAGGACGGTCACTATGCCTACATACACCGTACTGAAGACAAGTTTGAGGGAATGGTTTGGTACCGTGTAAGAATCGGATTTTTCCAAGGTGCTGAAGAAGCACAGCTGGTAGGCCAGGAGGTGTTTGAGAAATATTCTAAAAGTGGTGAGTTTACTGGTGATTACTGGGCGGTGGCGCCAACTTCTCGAGAATTGTCCCGTAATTTAATTGATCTCCAACAACCGATTACCAAACCCTGGACCATTGAATTGCCCATCGAGGAGGACTTGACGACGGCGAGCGCTCTGTTACCCAAGTTTATTGAACACACAGACTTCAGTTACCTATCCCAGCGATTCGATAGAGAAACGAACAAACTACAATTCCGTATTCGTGTGGGATTTTTTGAGACAACTGGGGAAGCCCGCTCTACTATGTATTCACTGCGTAATCATTATAGTGGCTTCCGGAATGCTCGAATTGTCAAACTTTGGGATGCCAACTCTGCAGATGCTCAGTGAGTAGTGCTGGTTCCAGTTGGAAAGTGGGTCGACGAATCGGTACCAGTACCTCATGCTCCAGACTGGATAACGCACAGATTTCTGAGAAGCAAAAATCTCCGCTTGCATAGGACGGCCGAATCTCCAGAACCTTTCCCCCTACCGGCATCCAAAGAGCATTCGTCAATCCGGCTCCATGTGGAGCCACCACGTGGGTTACTCCGCTAAAAAGCTGCATCTGCCTTTCGATCGACCAATCTTCCAGTTCGACTATCCGATAACCATAACGATCCAGTATCGGCAGTAACTCCTGCTCATTCTGCAAGTGACGACGCTTTACACGTCGACGAGAGATATAAATTCGGCTAGTCAAATCGTTGCAGGCATTGCTGCGACCGAGATAATTTTGACGAAGGTACTCGATAGAGTATTTGATGTCTTGAAGAGATGGCTTGTTAGGAATAGTGAGCGATTCACATTGAAAGATTCTTGGGGGTAAAACCGTCAGCCTGATTTGGAATTGCTGAAGAAAAGCGATGTAATTTACTGGTAACCACCAAGGCAATAACCAGTGACCTTTCCTTTGTGTGAGCACTTGGGGAATGAGTTCTGTCCAGAGATGGTAGTAGCTGTGAAAGTGAGGATGGATTCCGAGGTGAAAGTGCCCTGAGAGTCTTTGAGTTGCTGCAGTGAGATCAGGGATTCTTCCAGAAAGACGCTGGGTAAAGCGGTTGAAATTTTCTCCGTTTGTAGGATTGCTGTGGGGATTGATCAAGTTCCAGCGAAAGTGATTCCCATGGAAGTATAGCCAATCACTGGAGCGGACGAGTCCATCTTGTGCATCAAGGTAGGCCTGCTGAATCTGCATTCAGACATTGTATTGCTGACGATAGTATTCTCGATAAGATCCAGAGGTCACTTGTTCTACCCAGGCTTGGTTGTTGAGATACCAGCGAATGGTTTGTAGGAGCCCCATTTGGAAATCCAACTCTGGGGACCACTTCAATTCCCGTAGCATCTTCCGTGGATCAATTGCGTAGCGCTGATCGTGGCCTGGTCGGTCTTTGACAAAGGTAATTAGTTTACGGCAGGAATCGTCTCCGCTTCGGCCTAGTTCCTTGTCTAACAGATCGCAGATCAGATGCACTACATCCAGATTGCGCCATTCATTGGAGCCTCCGATGTTATAGCATTCCCCTGTTTGTCCCCTGTGGAAAACCAGGTCGAGTGCTCGGCAGTGATCCTTGACGTACAACCAGTCCCTGATGTTGCGACCATCCCCATAGACTGGCAAAGAGCGTTCTGCCAGGCAGTTATGAATCAGTAGTGGAATCAGCTTCTCAGGAAACTGAAATGGACCATAGTTGTTCGAGCAATTGGTTGTGACAACATTCAGTCCATAGGTGTGATGGTACGCTCGAACCAGATGGTCGCTACTGGCTTTACTGGCAGAGTAGGGTGAGTTTGGTGCATAGGGCGTTTCTTCATGAAAAGCACCCTCTGGGCCGAGTGAGCCAAAGACTTCATCCGTACTAACATGATGAAAACGTGGGTCAGGGCTATTGCCCCAGTAGCTTCTTGCAGCTTCTAGTAAGTGAAAGGTGCCCAAAATATTTGTTTCAATGAAGTCTGCAGGTCCACTAATACTGCGGTCAACGTGGGACTCTGCAGCGAGGTGAAGAACTCCTTCGATTTTGTTTTCAATGAAGATATTTTTGACAACATCAGGTTGCCGTAAATCTGCATGAAGGAAGTGATAGTTTGAATTTCCCTCAACTTCTTTCAGGTTGAGCAAATTCCCAGCATATGTCAGAGCATCAAGGTTGAAGACGTGATCTTGTGGGTGATGCTGTAACCAGTGGAGAACTAGGTTGGAGCCGATGAAGCCGGCCCCACCTGTAATCAAGATTCTCATCAGGTTTCAGAAAGAAATGCGTAAGATGGGTAGCGTGGTTGAATGCTCCCCAATGAATGACCGTTGGATCAAGTTGTTCGCCAATGGGGTTGGGTTGATGGCTAGGGTATGCTTAGCTCGATTGTAATTGAAAATACTTGGTGTGATTTCTTGTTGGGCATTGAACATATCATCTTCGACACTGCCACCTTGTCCAATCTCATAGAGGCCAAACATCATTCCCCCGAAAACGCCAACAGCAGCTCCACGGGCGATCATGCTGGTAACTTCGGCTGATTTCTGATCTTTCCAAGCCCAAAGAGCCAGTCCACTGATGGCACCGATTCCTCCTCCCCAGAGAGAATCAATGAAAACAATTTCTAGATTTGCTTGAGCTTGGGATTGCTGGGGGGTTGCAAAGATGAGAGTGATAGCGCCTACGGTAGCGCAGAGAGTACTTTTAATCCATTTACGAACCATTCAAACCTCCTGTTTGTGGTGAGAAACTCAAAAAGTTTTTGCAAGTACTGTTCTAGTTGTTTTTACTCCCACCAGTTCTGACGAGGATTCTTACCCTTGTCCTGATAGGGGGGTAGGCATTCAATAACCGCGCTGTCTGTATCGTATTCGACTACACGATAGTGAGGACTCTGGTCGACCTTCAGGCAGGCACGGTATGCGTCATTCTTGAACTGCTTGGCATCGTGGTAGCCCACACGGGTCGTGCTGTTACATCCTGCCAAAATGCCTAGGGCACAAACCAAGAACAGTGAGCGCATTTCAAACCGGTCTACGAGTCGCAGTCGGACGATGGAGTGAGAGCATTTGCTCTGGGGAGAGATACCTGGCCATATATCCTAAGACCATGGACCAGCTTTTGAGATGAGAATGCAAAATCTTGGCACCGTAGCGGTACTGTGTACTGGGATGAACTAAACGGTAGTTTTTGACCAATTCGTTGAGTTCAGGTTTGTTGAGTTCTTCTTCTAATCCATATATTTCAACCAACCGCTGAGTACTGTTGGTACTTTTGTTGTGAAGTAATCCAAGCAACTCAGGATCAATTTTCAAATTTAGTTCCTCATAGGTATCAAAGATTAGTTGTCGGACACACATGGCGAGAATGTTCTCATCATCCTGAGGTCTTGACCAAAGAATTTCTAAGCGAACGATAGCATTAAGTGGATCAGCTTCAGGATGTGCCTCTGTTTGAACCTCCATTGTTAACAGATCACCCGGGTGGTAGATCACGTCACTACATAAACCAGTGCCTGTATCATGAAATTTGATGAGAATGCCTTGATTGTCGGCCGTTACTTCGACAGTCTCTGGGACATCATGAGACATACGGATGATTTCGGTTAGACGGCCATTGATTTCAGGAATCGTAGCGTCACCAGAATCTGGTCGAGCGAAAGAATACATGAGCTTCATTACACAAGAGGATGCCAGAAAATTTAGTGCCCCAGAATCATTGATTCTCCCTCAACTTGCAAGGATCGTGTGTCTTTATCACATTCCTGCGTTGTATGGAAGAACGTTGTCCTAGTGTGCTTTCTTGTTGCATAAGATTTTCATAAACAGAAAATAGGATGATTTTTTTGCAGATTATTCATTCTATCCTGTCAACTATTACAAACAATTTGAAAAATAAGAATATTGTTTGGCATCTACTAAGATAATGAGTTGGACTCAGCATTGGATTCAAAAGACAACCAGCACAACGCTGGTCAACATTGCGTTTCTTGAAGACTGTGTCAATCAGCAAATCCCAGTAGATCTGGTTTGTAAATCTGAGAACTGGATCACTGCTTCTGGTGTGCTAGCTACTATCACAAATCGTCAGTGTGTCGTTCCGTCGGATCAGACATTAGCTGAACATCTTTCGCCGAAAGAAAATCCGCTTATTTATTGGCATCTTTTGCAGTTGGAAGAGTTCGATCCTGTTATTCCACTAAAGACGGAGAGAGCAGCAGCGATTGCTGTACAATCCCATCAGTTAAGTTTGCCAGGGAGTAGAATCAGGTGGGGTGGTTCTATCAGTCTAATGTGTGGAGAATTCTTCAGGGATGCAAAAGCCGTTGACGTGGATTGGCCTTCAGAAGAGGAGAAAATCGATCAGGAACTTTCTGTGGTTTCAGAACCCTACTAACCGACAGCCTTTCGTTTGTTCTTGTTGTGTGACTTTTCAGAATTTTGTTCTTTGCTTTCAGAAGAGGATACAGACTGTTCACCAAAAAGTGGATGGCGAGTGTTGTATTTCCCATCAGGAATCACTAACTGCATTCCGATACGCTTTTCCAGATTCAGCAGTAACGGGCCTTGTAAGTTGATAGTGATATTCGATAGTTCCCGAGCCATGGTCAAAATACAACGAACCTCAATCTGATCAGCTGATTCCGCTTCCAATTTCCGAAGATGATCTTCATTCAGGTTGATGTGATAATCTGAGTAGGCGTAGGTTGGAGCCATGACAACGAAAGCAAGGTCTGGCGTGTCCATGGAGTGTAGCCACTGAAAAGGAGACTCTGGCTCTTCATCATTGAGCAGAACGAAATGCCGCTCATTTGAGAAGCCGAGTAGACCACTGGGTAAGGTCAGCACCTGACTATCATCAATTTCGACCTTACCGAACCGGGTGGTTTGCATACTCATGAAGCCTCTTTGATCACTGGCCTAGAAGTTGGGTAGTTGGGTTTGATTTCTGAAAGTACATCTTGTTGAAACAGGTAATAGCTTTAGCGTCCACGGGCTAGAAGATCTCGCAGGTTCTTTAAGGAAACTGGTGATTTCTCTGCGGCACGTTTGTTTTCTTCCTGAATGCGGATGTACACTTCTTCCCGGTGAATGACGTAGTTTCGCGGAGCCTCAATTCCAATCCGGACTTGCTTCCCCTTGATTTCTATGACCTGGATTTTGACATCATCACCGATCGTAATGCTCTCACCCGACTTCCTTGTCAGTATAAGCATCTCGCCTTTCCGTTATTGGGAGTAGGGCGCTCAAAACATTTGATGGCACTTGTATGCGATCCTATGCTGGCAGGGCGCTTGGAATCCAGTTCTGCGAACAATGTAGGCTTATCGCAAAAAATCTGTCAATGATGGCTGAATGAGGCGACTACCGGCGTCCAAAGAAACACGGTTGTTCAGTTCAGCAGTTTTCAGATGCAGGGCAGATTCCGCCAAATCAGCATCGCGAATCTCAGAGAGTCGGCGCTCCTGATCGAAGATCTGAACTTCCTGTTTCTGTTGCGCTTCTTGCAGATCCCGCATCGTGTTTCCTATAAAAGCACGTTGCTTTAGGACCTGCTCCAAGGCCAATTCTAATTCTTGCAATTTTTCTGCAAGAACAGAACCATCATTAGTTTCCAAGGCTCTTTCGAGCGACATCAGCAGAGAGAAAGTGTCTACTTCGATTTCTCCCTCTCCCAACAACAACTCATTCGCAGTGACAGTCACTGGAACAGTAATTCCGTCTGCAATCAGAGTCTCTTTCTTTTGAGGACTACCGATGAAAGAAATGGGTGGGTTAGGGGTAAACACGAATTCCATTCCTTCCGGAAACACCGGGCCCAACTCTGAAATATCGAAATCTTCAACCTTCTCGCTACTGAAATCAAAAGCATCTGGCAGTAGGTTGACCTTGTTCTGTAATTCTCCTCGGTCATCAGAGAATTTTAGTTTGACCTGGTCGCTCTCCTTCCCAGATGGATTGATCATATCGACCACAGGCCGCAGGCTCAGTTCCGGTCCCCAATTCTGCCCACCATCGTCAGAAATTTGGTAGCGTGCCCGACCCCAAGGCCCGGACTCTGTAATCTTCAAAATATATGGATTGTTTGAAAAGCCTTCAAATTGAGCCTGAAACTGGGTGACGTCGACCAAGTCACGAATGTCACTCTGGACAATCTTTTCAGTTTCCACCTTGGCTGGTTGGAGGATGTGGTTGTGCTTGATTGCAGGAGTTAGTGATTTGATTCCTGAGAATAAATACAGCTTGCCGGAACGAGCGTTGCCCGCATCGAATAAGGCATCTCGTATATCCTTGATTTCACCTGCTGTTGCATTGCGTGTGTCTTCATTCGCAGAACTGGTCGATTGTGACATGACCAGCGTTTTTGCTTTGTCCAGAAACTCATTGATCTTGATCAACTCAATTTCTGAGCGTTCCAACCAAGAAATGGAATCTGCCAGATTTGCTAGGCGTTGGCGTTGTTTAGAGATGTTGGTCACGATGTCCTGGGCCATCGTGGCGCCAAGTGGATCATCTGAGGGCTTGTTGATCCGCTGCCCTGTCGCCATCTCTAGTTGCAGATCCTGCAGCTTCTGGGCGTTTCTTTGAATGTTGCCGAGGACTTGATCCCGCTTGATGGTTTCAGTCACACGCATGAGGCGATTCTCTAACTATGAAATGAGTGCGGCTTACATGCGCACAAGGGTGTCCATCATCTGGTCGACAGTGCCTACGAAACGTGCGGATGCCTCATAGGCTTTTTGATACTGCATCATCTTGGCTAGCTCTTCGTCCATGTTGACTCCGCTGATTGAGCTGCGGATCTGACTGAACTGATTCACTAAGCTATCTTGTTGAGCTTTTTCTGTCTGGTTACGTTGTATCCTAAGACCAAGATCAGCAAGAATCGTGTTGTAGAACTCATCAAAGGTCATTGTGTCGTTGCGCATATGTGGATCAGTCTGCAACTTGGCAATGTCTAGCGCTACCCGATTGTCACCGGGATAGAGATCACGACCTGTAGAAATCGTGTTCGGATCCAGCATGATTCGGTCACTCAACCTCAGGTCTTCAGCACCTTTGAGTGTTTCAAAAAAACTATTGAAGCCCAGCACTTGGGTCAGATCAGTCTTGTCATCACCAAAGATGAATTTGTAGTCTGTACCCGTCTGAATGAACATCGAGCCATCTTCTTCAACAGAGGCGTAGAGTAATTCTGGGGCGTTTACCGTCTGATTGATCCGCTGTACAATATCATTTAGTGTATCCCGACCAGCTTGGATCTCAATTTCGTAGGTTTCTACAAACTCGTTCTCACGATCAACTAAGTGCAATTGGAAGATACCGTCTTTCAGAAAAGGCAGTGGCTGAAGTCTCGCCTCTGCGTTTAATCCGTAAGCACTTTTCATCATATTGCTGGCAGACTTCAAACCTGTCCCAGTAGCATGTAATTGGTTGATCTTGCTGGTTAGGCCAAAAGCCAAATCATTCAAATCATCCATGTATTTGACAATGGTTTTGTCCCGAACTTCTGTCAATTCTTGCATTTCACCAGCCCGGAAAATCTCAGTAATATCACGTCGAGATTCTCGAGAAAGCTTCCCCTCTACACGGTACATGCCGATCTCACCACCCTTCAGCGATGCTACCAATTCATTCGCCTTATTACCCTGAACTAGTGTCCAGTCTCTACCAATGAAGACTGTCAGCATTCCATCTTTGCCTTCTACCCAGTTGAGATCAACTAGCTTTGAGAGACTCTCCAGTGTTCGGTCTCGTTCATCCCGGGCATCGTTAGCGTGGCGACCACCACCGGCTTCGTAGGAAAAGATTTGACGATTTAGCTCCTGAAGTTTTCTGGCGTGCTCATTGATAGTTTCGACGGTGGCCCCAATTCGAGCATTAGTTTCGTTGCGTAGGCTGCGAAGTTGGGCGTTGGTGTCTCGAAATCGAGTTGCCAGTCGATCCCCCATGTCTCTTGCTTTTGCCCGAGCTGAATCAGATTCTGGATGATTGGCGAGTTGTGCCCAAGAATCCCAGAAATCGTTCATTGAACGACGAAGACCGTTGTTGTTCATTTCATCAAAGATGACTTCCAATTTGGTGAGAACATCTTCGCGAACGCCGTAACGGCCTGACCGCGGTGACTCTTGTAGAATTTTGCGTTGGAGAAACTGATCGTATACACGTTTGGTGGGGAGAGCTTCAGCGCCTGCGCCAAGTCCTGTAGGATCAGCTTGTGCAGCTCGAGTGCTGACTTCCTGACGTGAAAAGCCCTCTGTATTCTGATTGGCAATGTTGTGGCCTGCAGTCGATACACCTCTTTGTTGTGCAGAGAGGGAACGGCTGCCCATATTCAGGGCGTGGGTCAGGGACATAATAGTCTGCTGGGGTCGTTTTTAGACAGAGGTTCGAGAAACTTTGCTACCAGAATGCTGCAATTCTCCAGAACCAGAGTAGGTCGCTTGTTGTCGACCGGAGCCTTCTGTCAAGAATCGCATAGAGGCTTCCACAGATTTTAATCTGGCCGAGGATTCTAAACTGTTGCGTTCAGCTAAGATGCGTATCTCTGATAAGATGTTTTGCAACTCATCAAAACAATATTGCAAAGCCTTAGCCTGATCAGTGGGTGCCAGTTGAATGATCACACTGAGGGTGAATGGACTGGGTTGCTGCGGCCAGAGCCGAGGAAATTGGTCAACCAGAGAAATCCGCTTTTCTTCCTGCCGAATCACCTGTTCAACAATCTTGTCCTTCACTCTCTGAATCCTGAGCAACTCATTTCCACTGAGAACGCCAAACCCACTGGCTTCCTCCTGTAGTTGTTCCCAAAGTGCTTGGTGCAACTCAATCTCTGTTTTCAGGATGTCCTGCAGAGAAACTAGCGCATTTTTTTGGGAACTGACTTTAGTGGTCAGGAGAGTTCCTCGTTGAGTGCTTCTGTCAACATCTTGTCAGCTAATCGGGCTGTGTCTACTTTATATTCACCGTTGCGCAGCTGATCACGGAGACTAGCAACCTTATCCATGCGAATCTCGGGCTCAGCAGCAATGCGTTGCTTGAGCTTGTCGATTGTGAAGGATGAGGTTGTAACAAAGTTGTCTTTGCGTAACTGCTGGTCACGCCGAGCAACTTCCTGACCCTCTGTTCGGAGTCCACCGCGTGCATCCTGCAAAAGGGGTTGCGGCTGGTTTGTTACCTTCATGGGCACCTCGTCGGGCTAAGATGATCGTGATCAACTTGAAGCGGTTGTCACGATAGTGTGATTACAAACAAAGAAAAAATGGATTTCTCGCTGAGGGAGCAATCCAAAAACTTGCTTACTGATTATATCGGCAGTTGTGCCAGAAACTTGAGTAAATTTTCAGAATTTTTTTGCTGG
>CAJXNF010000030.1 GCA_913056375.1 uncultured Pseudomonadota bacterium
GTAGATCGGAAATCCTGGGCTTGGGTAAATCACCTCATCACCAGGATTACAATAAATTTGCTGGGTCAAGCCAATCGAAGGCTTACCGCCCGGAAAGACCACCACATGTCCGGGTGTAGTATTGAGACCTCTCGTTCGATTTACATATTCACTGATGGCACTTCGCAAATTAGGGGTGCCTTGGGGATCACAGTAGTGAGTATTCCCTAAATCGAGTTGTCTCTTGATCTCCGCGTTGACTGCCTTGGGTAAATCGTAATCTGGTTCGCCAAGATTTAATTTTACAACTGATCCACGGGATTGATCGACATGAACAATGTGTGGTCCCACTTTAAAGGCATTTTCAGAACCAATTCTTTGGTTACGTTCAGCAAAAAGAGCCATGATGCTTTAACAGAAAGAGGTCAATAATTTTAAACTGCGGGAACTGGCGTCAGCAGTGGTTTGTTTGCATAGTAAGCATCCACATTATCTACCACGAGCTGCCCCATGGCGATGCGGGTTTGCAAGGTTGCCGAACCTACATGGGGTTGCAAAACTACTTGGGGCATTTGCAATAGGGCCTCCGGCACTTTTGGTTCGTTGGTAAACACATCTAGACCTGCCCCGCCAAGCTTGCCCTCTTGGAGACAGGCAACAAGGTCATCTTCATCGACAACAGATCCACGTGAAATATTGATCAGCACCCCATCTGACCCCAGTTTTTCCAGGACTTGCCGATTGACAATTTTCTTGGTTGCTTCTCCACCAACGCAACTCAAGATCAGGAAATCCACCTGATCGGCCATCTCCATCAAAGATGAGAAATAATTGTAGCTCACATCTGATCGCTGCCGGCGGTTGTGGTAGTTGATTGTGATACCAAAAGCTTTCAATCTGTCTGCGATAGCCATTCCGATTCGACCCAGACCCAAAATCCCAGCTTGTCTCCCTCGTAAATGGCTCGTCAAGGGCATGTTGGCTTTGAGCCATTCGCCATTGCGAACGTATTGATCACCAACCACCATTCCTCGAGTAACGGCAATCAATAATCCAACCGTAAGGTCCGCAACAGCATCATCCAAAACGCCAGGAGTGTTGGTGACAGCGATCTTTCTTGCTTGAGCTGCGCCTACATCCACTCCATCATAGCCCACTCCATGACTTGCAATTAATGCCAACTTGGGGAATTTGCCCTGGAAGTCTGCTGGTGCCCAGCCCTCCGTAACGACCACTCTGATGTTAGAGGCGACTTTCTCAATGAGAGCATCTCGATCACTGGCTTCCCAGAGTCTGTGGACAAGATATCTGCTCTCCAGATCGGCTAAACATTCTTGACGAAAAAACGCTTGGCTTGTCATTAAAATTTCTTCAGGCATTAGATTTCCTAGAGTGGTTGGCTCATTTTTTATGAAATGCGAAAAAGTTCTCCAACAAAACACTGTTCCCGTGTAATGTCAAACCCGCTTAGAAAAGCTCGACGATCTCTTGAATTTACAGTTATATTTTCGACCTCAATTTGAACCTTCCGAATTGACCTCGCGAACTCTGCCTCCCTTAAAAATTGGAACAGATTGTTACTAAAACACTGGTGGGCCATCGTTGTAGTGAACCTAGCCTGGGGGTCGGGGTTTCTATCCATCAAAATGAACGTCGTTCATTTTGGCCCCTACTTGTCCTTAAGCATTCGCTATGCAGGTTTAGTCCTGTTGCTAATACCTTTCCTAAGAGGATTCCCCAGAGAGAATCGAAAAGCATTTTTGCAGGTCACTTGTTTGATGGGAATTTTGCATTTTGGCTTGGGCATGACCTCATTTCATTTGGCTGTTGATATCGCGTCCCTAGCCCTCGCTTCCCAAGCCTACATCCCAATCTCAGCCATCCTAGCTTTGATTTTTCTGAAAGAAGAACTCACTTGGAGCGTCGGTTTGGGAATAGGTATCGCCTTTCTAGGATTTGCTGTGATGAGCTTTGACCCTGTGATCTTCACACAACTGGATTCGATGGTGATCATGCTGGCCGCAACCGCGGTGATGGCAATTTGCAGTCTGATGGTTCGACACAATCTGAAGGGAATCAACCCATTGACCCTACAGGCTTGGACAGGCCTATGTGGGATATTGCCGATATTTTTCCTGTCACTGTTGGTTGAAGAAGATCATTGGCAAAAGATTGAATCCGCTACTTGGATTAATTGGATTTCCGTGCTGCATGCCGTTATTTTCTCCTCGATCATCGGTCATGGAATCAACTTCTGGTTGTTGCAGCAACAACCTGTCAGTCGTATCACTCCATACTACCTCCTGACTCCGATCTTCGCTGTGCTGATGGCAATCACCTTCTGGGGAGACGAACCCGGTCCAAAGGTATGGTTTGGTGGTGCTATGATTCTCTTCGGCATCCTCATGGTTTCATCAAATTTTGATCTCAAAAAATGGAGAAACACCTGAGCAAATTTTTGAAGAATTCGGACAAATGCGTTGACTAGTCTCCCTGATGAGATCAACATGCGCATCAGTAATTCTGGAGCCCAAAGGCTACTTATCCATGAAGTTTTTCCCTGTGAAGAAAAGGAATTGAGCACATCTCAATTCCTTTTGCACGACTAGATCATAACCCTATTTTCTAACCTTGAGACATGCATGTATTGATTACTGGAGGAGCTGGAATGTTGGGCCGCAAATTAGCCCAGCGACTGATTCAAGACCGAAGGATTGGTGAACAGGAAATTACCAAGCTGACCCTCGCTGACATCACAACCCCCAAGGGACTACCTAAATTTGATGGGGCCTACGCTGAACACGCGATGGATATGGGAGATCCAGGCTCTGCTGAAACCCTCATCCAACAAAGACCTGACTTTATTTTCCATTTGGCTGCTGTCGTCTCTGGAGAAGCAGAAGCTGATTTTGAGAAAGGCTATCGCGTCAACCTTGACAGTACCCGATATTTGCTGGAAGCGATCCGGGCTCAAAAGGATTATTGCCCGAGAGTGATCTTCACCTCATCAATCGCTGTGTTCGGTGTTCCATTTCCAGATCCGATCCCCGATACCCATCACCGAACTCCCCTGAGTAGCTATGGGACTCAGAAAGCCATAGGTGAATTATTGCTGGCGGATTATTCCAGACGCGGAATTCTTCAGGGAATTGGGCTTCGACTACCCACAATCTGCATCAGGCCTGGATTGCCTAACAAAGCAGCATCTAGTTTTTTCTCAGGAATTCTTAGAGAGCCATTGAACGGTAAGGAAGCTGTCTTGCCTGTGTCAGATGATGTACGTCATTGGCACGCCAGCCCAAGAGCCGCCGTTGGTTTTTTCTTACACGCAGCCACTATTGATCTGGAATTGGTGGGTAGGGACTGCAACCTGACGTTGCCAGGATTATGTGCGAGTGTTAAGGAACAAATCGAAGCGCTGGAGCGTGCTGCAGGTAAGGATGCTGTCGCATTGATTCGACGAGAGCCAGATCCTTTCATCGAGAAGTTGGTCTACAGTTGGCCTCAGTCATTTGAGGCTGAAAAAGCGAAATCACTGGGTTTCAAAGCAGAAAACAACTTTGATGAAATCATCAAAATTTACATGGAAGAGGAACTGGGTGCTGCCTCCTAAGCATTGTTGATGACGTTTTATCCCATGTAATTTTTTCTTCCAAAGATTTACCCGTAAGAGACACTCAGAGGATCACTCGATAATCTAGAGTTTGATCCTCCTGAGTGGCAAAAATCATCTCACCAATTCCACATCGTCCCATCTTCAAGCCGATTCACCGGAAGAAATGCTCGTTGGTAAGGGTATTTCTCGGCCAAGGTCTCGTCAATATCTACCCCATGACCTGGGCTCTCCCCACAATAGAGAAAACCATCCTCGAATCGGTAGTCATGAGGGAAAACCGCATCGGTCTCTTCCGTGTGTCGCATGTATTCCTGGATCCCAAAGTTCGGCACCCAGGTGTCAAAGTGTAACGCAGCCCCCATACATACCGGTGAGAGATCTGTTGCACCATGGCTGCCAGTGCGAACGTGATGCAGACCCGCAAGATCAGCAATTCTTCTCAAATGTGTGATCCCTCCAGCGTGCACAACTGTCGTTCGGATGTAGTCTACAAGCTGTTCCTGCAGCAAGGTTTTACAGTCCCAAATCGTGTTGAACACTTCACCCACTGCGAGGGGAGTGGTGGTGTGCTGGCGAATTAACCGAAAGCCCTCTTGATTCTCTGCAGGCACCGTGTCTTCTAGCCAGAACATTCGATAGGGCTCAAGCATCTTCCCTAGCTGTGCGGCTTCGAGTGGAGTCAAGCGATGATGGACATCATGTAGGAAGTGTGGCTCTGGCCCATACGCCTCTCTTAACTTTTCAAACAGCTTTGGGACAAAATCTAGATACTTGGATGTAGACCAGAAATTTTCAGTGGGTAAGTCATTGTCAGCTGGTTCATAAAACATTCGATCCTTCGAGACCCCGTATGTGCTATCCAGTCCAGGAATACCTGATTGTGCGCGGATGGCCTTGTAACCCATCTCGCGGTAACGCCCCACTTCATCAATCGTAGAGGAAAGATCTGCACCGTTGGCATGTCCATAGACCAAAACACCTGTTCGGCTTCTACCTCCCAGCAATTGATACAGTGGAAGATTGGCGATCTTGCCTTTCAGATCCCAAAGAGCGGTATCCACCGCTGCGATGGCCGTCATGGTCACAGGCCCCCTACGCCAATAAGCTCCTCGATAGAGATATTGCCAAATATCCTCAATCTGCTGGGGGTCACGTCCGATCAGGCAAGGAGCCACATGGTCTTGAAGGTACGACACAACCGACAGTTCTCTTCCATTTAAGGTAGCATCTCCAAGACCATAAATTCCCTCATCTGTGACAATTTTCAGAGTCACAAAGTTCCGCCCTGGACAGGTCACAATCACACGGGCTTCAGTAATTTTCATACTCGTCTCCTTGGTTTAAGAAAGATACAAATTCACCCTAATCAGTAGTTTTTGATTGACTTTAAGTCAATCACTAATATATCAGAGACACGTTTTTCTGCATGCACGAACGTAGGCAGAATTCGTAATCACGAATCTAGGGAGGCTCAAACCATCAAGTTTCCCTGCCATCTCTAAAGGAGAATTTCCATGAAAAATTGGTTGAAGATCACGATGACAACCGTCGTCGCACTAGGTTTGAGCAGTGCCACCCTACTCGCACAAACTACACTGAAATGGGCTCATGTTTATGAGACCTCAGAGCCCTATCACACCTGGTCTGTTTGGGCTGGGGAGCAAATTGAGAAGCAGACCAACGGCAAGTACAAGGTTGAAGTCTATCCAGCTTCTTCTCTTGGTAAAGAAACCGACATCAACCAGGGAATGCAGCTCGGGACCGTTGATATGATTATCTCTGGTTTATCATTCGCAGCCAGAAGTGTCCCAAGAATTGGTGTAGGATACTACCCATTCACCTTCCGCGACGGGAACCACCTACTGGCCTGGTCAAAGAGTGATGGTTTTGCTGAGTTGGCCGGAATGTATGAGAAGAAAACGGGGATCCACATCACAGCGATGACCTACTACGGGGCACGCCACACAACTTCAAACCGACAGTTCAGCGACTGTGCAGGAATGAAGAATTTGAAGATTCGAGTACCTGATGTGCCTGCCTACATGGCCATGCCGAAGGCTTGTGGAGCCAATCCGACTCCAATTGCCTTCTCCGAGGTCTACTTGGCCCTGCAAAGTGGAACGGTAGAGGCCCAGGAGAATCCGCTCCCCACCATTGATGCGAAGAAATTCTACGAAGTGCAAAAGCATATCATGCTGACTGGCCATATCGTGGATGCAGTGGCAACACAGGTCGCACCTCATATTTGGAACAACCTGAGTGCAGCTGAGAAGACACTCTTCACGAATATCACTCGTGAGGCAGCTCAGAAAGCCAGCCAGGAAATCATGGACCGCGAAGCCAAGTTGGCAGCAGTCTTTCGAGAGCGAGGTTTGACCGTTACGGACGTAGACCGAGACAGCTTCCAAAAGGCGGTTCTGAAGGCAGTACCCATTGCTTCAATGGGCTACGACAAATCTGATTGGGATAAAATTCAGGCAATTCGCTGATTCCCATGTCATCTAGTGAAAAAATGTCCACATTGGACAATTCTGACCATTCTGGACAATTTCACGCCACCGATGAGCCAGTCGACCTGAGTGTTTACCGTTGGGAAGACTGGCTTACCTTTGTGGTGTTTTGGTTATTAGCCATTACGGTCTTTTACCAGTTCTTTACTCGCTACGTCTTGTCGGACTCAGCAGGATGGACGGAAGAAATCGCCCGTTATCTTCTGATTGGGGTGACCTTTCTGGGCGCATCGATGGCAGTCCGCCGCAACACTCACATCCACGTAGAATTCATTTACCGTCTTGTTCCAGCGAAATTTGGACGCTCACTTTCCACTTTTGTAGATCTTGTACGAATTGCCTTTCTAGCTTACACAAGTTGGGTTTCGTACACCCTTGTGCCGAGAATGCACAACCTCAACATGACAGTAATTGACTTTCCTATGAGCTATGTCTATGGATTCGTCACTTTTGGTTTTGTAATGATGACTTTTCGCTCCGTTCAGGTGGCAATTCGTCATCAGCGACAGGGCTGGAGTTCTTTGGAACGTCCTGGAGAAATCGAGAACTAACCTATGAACGCCCTGCTTTTTCTTTCTTTCCTTTCTTCCATGTCCTTGGGGATTCCGATCGCAATTGCGATGTGCATCGGGTCCCTGATGTATATTTGGTTCTCTGGAACCATTCCGCCACTAACCTTGGTGCACAGAATGGTAGGTGGGGTGGACAGCTTCCCCCTACTTGCAGTTCCCTTCTTCATCCTTGCCGGAAATTTGATGAATTCGGCAGGGGTCACTAATCGTATTTTTCATTTTGCTTTATCTTTGGTTGGCTGGCTCAAGGGCGGTCTGGGGCATGTAAACATACTCGCCTCGGTAATTTTCTCAGGGATGTCCGGAGCGGCAATCGCTGATGCAGGTGGACTCGGGACCATTGAAATCAAAGCCATGAAAGACAACGGTTACCCTACCAAGTTTGCTGTTGGGGTGACTGCTGCCTCCGCTACGATCGGCCCGATCATACCCCCATCCTTGCCGATGGTGATCTATGGGGTTCAGGCCAATGTTTCGATTGGACAGTTGTTTACCGGAGGTTTCATTCCAGGTTTGGTCATGACCCTGTTGATGATGGGCATGGTCACTTACTTTTCCTACTCTCAACATTATGGAAGAGATGCCGCCCTTAACTGGCTGAAAATGGGCAAGGCATTCCTGGAACTCGTGATCCTACTGGTCGCAGCTTATTTTCTGTTTCATCTTTGGCAGGATGAGGAACTTGGCGGCATGTGGAAATTTGGAGCCCCATTCTTGGGGTTAATGGCTATTGATAAATTTCTGAGGTTAGAAGCCTTTATGGCGTTGATGACCCCGGTGATTTTGATCGGTGGCATGGCTTCAGGCCTCTTCACTCCCACGGAAGCTGCAGTTGCTGCGGTTGCCTGGTCCCTCTTCCTAGGCTTGGTATGGTATCGATCTTTGACCTGGAAGATGTTGATCAAGATTTCGATGGAAACAATCGAAACCACAGCAACCGTGCTTTTCATTGTGGCCAGCGCTTCCATCTTTGCTTGGGTATTGACTACGACTCAAGTCACCTCACAAATTGCACAATGGGTCCTTTCGATCAGCGACAATCCCTTGGTATTCTTGCTGATGGCGAATGTCTTTTTGTTGTTTGTAGGTTGCTTCATGGAGACGATCGCAGCGATTACAATACTAGTTCCCGTGTTCATGCCGATTCTTGGGAGTTTGGGGATAGATCCCGTTCACTTCGGCCTGGTGATGGTTCTCAATCTCATGATTGGTTTGTTGACTCCACCAATTGGCATGGTTCTCTACATCATGGCCAAGATTTCAAACCAAACCTTTGAGGAAACTGTTCAGGCAGTGCTGCCTTGGTTCATACCGTTGATTGGTGCCCTATTGATCATAACGTACGTCCCAGAAATAGTGTTGTGGCTACCAACAATGCTTTATCGATAAATTCAAAGCTCAACTTTAGGAGGACCCTTGCTGCAATGTAGCATTCACGGAGCGGAAGACCTGAGAATTGAAGACGTTCCTTGTCCGCAACCTGGACCTGATCAGGCATTGGTAAAGATGGGAGCTGCAGGAATCTGTGGCTCTGATATGCACTATTTTCGGCATGGACAGATTGGTAAATTTAAAATTCAAGAACCCTTGATCCCCGGTCACGAGGCATCTGGGGTAATTGCAGCTCTGGGCGCTAATGTCACTGGTCTTGATGAAGGACAACGAGTTGCGATTAATCCCTCTCACCCCTGCGGAGAGTGTTCTCGATGTCGGGAAGGGCGTGAAAATCTATGTGACAGTATGTTTTTTCTTGGGAGCGCAAGTGTTTTCCCACACGCACAAGGAATGTTTCGGGAGTATTTTTTAATTTCAGCAAAGCAGTGTATTCCTGTTTCAAAACAGGTTTCTCTCGAAGAGTTGGCATTGTCAGAGCCACTATCTGTAGGGCTTCACGCAGTCAACCGGGCAGGTAACTTGTGTGGGAAGAGAGTCTTAATCAGTGGCTCGGGAACGATCGGATGTATGGTTTTACTCGCTGCCAAGCTGGATGGAGCAGAACAGGTCACGATGGTTGACGTGCTGGAGGAACCGTTGGCAATTGCCCGAAAAGTTGGGGCTGATCAAACGCTTTGCGTGAAGCCATCAGCAGTACCTTCTCCTGAGTTAACTAATGAATTTGATGTAGCTTTTGAGGTTTCTGGGGCAGCATCTGCCCTTGGCAACTGTATTGAGCTAGTTCGTCGCGGCGGCACAATAGTGCAAGTAGGAACACTTCCTGTTGAGGGAATTCATCTTTTTGCCAATCAGATCATGGTCAAAGAATTGGACATCAGAGGTTCTATGCGATTTGGCAACGTGTTCTCAAGAGCCGTCCGATTGCTTGAGAATCAAAGATTGAACGTAAAACCGATCCTAACTGGTCGATTTCCGATTGCCGAAGCAGCCAAAGCTCTCCAGTTGGCTTTCGATAAAACAGTTTCTATGAAAGTTCAGATTGTAGCCGACTGACAAAGTCAGTGCAGTGTTCTTCAGGATTAATGATTAACGAGTGCTGAATCTACAGAAACTGATCGAACGAGTAGGGACCATCTACCAAAGAAATGGCCTGGCCTGTCTTGATTGATTCCTGAGCTGCTAATCCAAGCAGGACAGCCCGGGCGCCATCTTCCAAACTAACTTCGATTTCCCCATTCCCTAAAACTACCTGCTGGAATCGTTGGTGCTGGTAAAAAGTTGAACCATGATGATCTCCGGCTGCCAAAATCAAAGGATCGACAGTGACTTCTTTTCTTGAAACACCTTTTGGAAATCTTGGGCTAAAGATCAACTCTGGTGTAGGTGGTTCCCCCAAATCTTCTGGCCAGAATCGCTCTGGACCAGGAATTTTACATTCTACCTTTCCTGCTGATCCGACTGCAGCAATTTCTTCCTGAAATAGAGATCCTTCAGCGAACATGCACAGGTCAAGGGTTGCCCTCATTCCATTTGCAAACTCTACAATCACAAAGGCTTGGTCAATAATGTCTGGCTTCATCCCCGAATAGCTTTCATCGAGATGATTGACTTCCATACCGCCTGACGCAAAAACCTTTGTTGCTTGGCTTTGTGTGATCAGATTCATCAGGTCAAAAAAATGGCAGCACTTTTCTACAAGCGTTCCCCCAGAGTTGGCATTGAAGCGATTCCAGTTGCCCACTTTGACCAAAAATGGGAAGCGATGCTCGCGGATACTGAGTGTTTTGAGTTGACCTAAACAGGAAGGATTGCGAATCTCTTCAAGTAGAGCAGCCAAGGGAGGCATGTAGCGATATTCCATCGCCACCCAAATCGGAAAATGAAAATTTTTCTTCAATTCAAGTAATTTTTGGAGTTGCGCGGGAGAGGTGCAGAGGGGTTTCTCAACCAAAGTTGGCTTGGGTTGCAGGTTGCTGATCAGTTCTAATTGCTCAGCATGTCTGAAATTAGGACTCGCAATCACCCAAGCATCGACTTCTGTTTCCCGAAGCAACTCCTCTATGCTCTCATGAAATTGGATCCCGGGAACTCGTTGTTTCATCTGTATTCGCATCCCCTCATCGGGCTCATAAGCATGCGTCAACTCAACACTATCCAGCAATTTCATATTTCGCACGTGCTCCTGGCCCATCATTCCACATCCAATCATTCCATATTGAAGCGGCCGTTTTTCAGTCGTCATTTTTCACTCACAAAATCAGTTGGCTAAAGTCATGTCCAATTCTCAAACTATCGTACCCATTCAGAGTGCGGATCTAGATCGTGTTGAAGTGGCGTGGTTTGCGCCTCTTTGTTCAGATGATTACCGATATCTTGGTGTTCCAGATGGGCAACTGCGCAGTAATTGGCAAAACACTAGTGAAGTATTACTTACTGCTGAAAAGCTGGGCTTCGGCAACATTCTTTGTCCCTCCTCCTATCAGGTTGGCCAAGACACACTAACTTTCGCTTCCGGTGTAGCACCGCTGACCAGCCAAATCAATGTGCTCACGGCTGTACGCTGTGGGGAAATGCACCCAATCATGTTAGCTAGAACGGTCGCCACCATGGATCATATGATGAAAGGCCGGCTAACGATCAATATTATTTCTTCAGACATGCCCGGAGAGAAAATCTCCAGTGAAGATCGCTACGAACGTTCCAAGGAGGTCGTCGAGATTCTCAAACAGGCCTGGAGCCAAGAGGAAATCAACTATGAAGGTCGTTTCTATCAATTTCAAAAGCTCACCACTGATCCCGCTCGACCCTATCAGCAAAATGGGGGACCGCTACTCTACTTTGGTGGATATTCTCCGCCTGCACTTCAACTTTGTGGCCAGCACTGTGATGTCTATTTAATGTGGCCGGAACCAGAGGATGCGTTGAAAGAAAGAATGCGAGCCGCTCACGCTCAGGCCCAACGTTTTGGGAGAAATCTCGACTATGGGTTGCGGGTTCACATGATCGTTCGTGACACCGAAGCCGAAGCCAGAGAATACGCGAAGTCTCTGGTGTCTCAGTTAGAAGACGAAATTGGTCAAGCGATCAAAGCACGGGCTTTGGATTCCACAAGCCTTGGCGTTTCTTATCAGGCAAAGAATGTCATTGATTCCGATGAGTTCGGATTTGTAGAACCCAATCTCTGGACTGGTGTCGGACGAGCTCGCTCTGGATGTGGAGCCGCGCTTGTTGGAAGTGTTGATCAAATTCTTACAAAGCTGGAACGATACCAGAAAATGGGAATTCGGGCTTTTATTTTCTCAGGCTATCCCCACAAGGATGAATGTGAAAATTTTGGAACAAAGGTATTACCACAACTCCAAACCTGCCAACTTTCAAAAGTCTATGGAAGGGTTCCAGACTCTCTTCCCCTGACACCTTTGGGAGTTGGAGAGCGGCGTTGATTCGGTTTTCTTAGGATACACGAGTTCAGTTGAACAAAATTTCATACACATTTTGAGGAAATCTGGTATCTTCCCCAGCCTTTAAGGGCCTTGTAACTGGAATCATCAACAAGAGTGACGATTTGATCCTTTCCTATCTACTAAAACCATTGAACATAGTCCTGACATTCTGCAAGTGGTCAGCAATTGTTCTTACGGCCATCATGCTTGCTGTAATGGTAGTTCAGGTATTTTTTCGCTATGTCCTCAATGACTCAATTGTTTGGGCTGAGGAGTTGTCTACATTCATGATGATGTGGGTTGCTTTTCTAGTAGCCCCGGTTCTCTACAGAGATAGAATGAACGTAGCCATCACGATGCTGCTGGAAAAGCTCCCCGCCCGTTTACAGCAGACTCTCTTGATGATCTTGGAAATCGCGATCATTGCAGTAATTGTCTATTTCTTTTTTGAATCACTGAATGTGGTTAAACGAGGAGCAATGACAAAGGTTTCCTCTGTGCCCATCAACTTCTTCCATGTCAATTTGGTTGTCCCCTTTTCGATGGTTGTCATGTTTTGGGTAGGGCTGATCAATCTTTGGGAAGCGTTTCAAAACATTCTTGCCAATCGAAAGTTGGAGATCGGTGTTACCTCTTCACAGGGCTTGGAGTAAGTATGGTCTCTCCGCTCTTCATCTTCCTGTTTTTGGGCCTCATGTTTTTGGGCCTCCCCGTGCTCTTTGCTTTGCTTTTAGCCCCAGGAATTGGCTTATTTGTAGATGGCCAGAACCTGATGGTAACCCGTCTCGTATCCAGGATGATTTCTGGAATTCAAGCTGGTCCTCTGTTGGCCATTCCCTTCTTCATGCTAGCCGGTGAACTAATGAATCAAGGCGGCATCACGAAGTCGCTTGTTGATTTCTCAGACAAAATGATTGGGCACTTCCGAGCTGGGCTTGCTCAAGTCAACATTCTCTCCAGCATTCTGTTCGCTGGCCTTTCTGGTTCTGCTGTTGCGGACACATCGGCAATCGGTTCCATGTTAATTCCAGCGATGGAAAAAAATGGATATTCAACCCGATTCTCTGCGGCAATTACGGCTGTTTCCTCTGTAATTGGGCCAATCATTCCTCCTTCCGGCATCATGATTCTATATGCTTTTGTGATGAATGTATCTGTCGGGGGATTATTTGCAGCTGGAATTGTTCCGGGGCTTCTCGTGGGAATTTCACTGATGGTCATGACCAGGTTTATTGCCATTAAACGCAATTATCCTATGGGCGAAAGGAAAACTTGGGGGGAGCGTGGGGTTGCTTTTCGGCATGCATTTTTTCCTTTGATGACACCAGTCCTATTGCTGGGGGGAATCCTGAGTGGTGTTTTCACTCCTACAGAAGCCTCAGCTTTTGCAGCTGCCTATGCCCTCATTATCAGTCTTTTTGTTTTAAAGACGATCTCCTTCAAACAACTTCCGGAAGTCTTTTTGAAGTCTGCAATGACTTCTGGTGCAGTGCTGTTGTTGGTCGGGGCCGCTGTCGCTTTTTCCTTTGTAATCACAATTTCTGGAATTCCAAAGACTCTCACCGAGGCACTGCTTGATCTAACAGAAAATAAATATCTGCTGCTATTTCTATTTAATATCATCCTGTTGATTACAGGAATGTTCCTTGATGCTGGGCCTGCTATTCTCATTCTTGGACCAATTTTGGGGCCCACTTTTATCAGTCTTGGTGTAGAGCCACTTCACTTTGCGATCATGATGTGCGTGAACTTGACCGTCGGCTTGGCGACTCCACCGATGGGTCTAGTGCTATTTGTTGCGTCCAGCATTTCTGGAGAAAGGATTGAGCGGATTGTTAAAGAAATGCTGCCTTTTTTAGCAGTAGAGATCTTGGTGATCCTATTGATCACCTTTGTTCCGGAAGTATCGTTGACCCTACCAAGGTTGCTGGGTTTCCTGCGATAGTTCCGAATTTCACCAGGGCTACCTGGTCATTGAGTACGCTGAATGCGTACGTTCATCAAATCATCTTGAGGAGATTGAACATGATGAAATCAAAGATTAGTCGCTGTCTTTCAGCGTTCATGGTAGGGGCCGCTTTCCTATTGGGTAATGGCCTCCACGTATCGGCAAAAGAAGTCGTCAAGATCAACTTCTTCGCTAATGAAAATGATGAGGATTTTGATGGTTCGATGGTCTTCAAAGACTATGTGGAATCAAGATCCAACGGGGAAATTGAGGTTCAGATTTATCCAAATGGTGGATTTTGTTCCAAGGATGCGGAGTGCTTGGATGCAATTCAGTCAGGTGCTTTGGAAATTTACATCACGACAATCGGAGGATTTGGAAACGTTTATGGGCCCGCCCAGGTGTTGGATCTTCCCTACATGTTTCCAGATGACCGTGTAGCTGAATGTGTGTTTGATGGTCCTTTTACCAATCAATTGCGCGCAGCTGTCTTGGAAGAGGGTATTCCGATGAGACTGATGGCAATCTCCAACACTGGAGGCTGGAGAAATATTGCGAACACAAAGAAGCAGATTCGGACACCAAATGACGTGAACGGCTTAAAGGTCCGGACCATTAAAGCGGATGTCCAAATTGAACTAGTGAAGGCAATGGGTGGTAATCCGACCCCAATTTCTTGGCCTGAGGTCTACACCTCTCTCGCAACAGGCGTAGTTGACGGGACAAAAAATGGAATTACGGATATTGTGGGAATGAAGTTTCATGAGCATTTGAAGCACATCACGCTGGATGGGCATGCCTACATGGGAGCTCTCTGGTTCTTTAGTGAAGCAAGATGGCAGCAATTCCCAAGAGCGCACCAACGCATTTTGTTTGATGGTTTCCAGCATCTGAAGACCACTGCTCGAGCGTTCCCAATGCGTAAGCAAGTACCAGCTTATGAAGACTTCAAAAAGGCAGGTGGTACCATCTATGTACCAACTCCTTCAGAGAAAGCTGCTTTCAAAGCTGCGGCTGCACCTGTTTATGATTGGTACCTCAATAAATTTGGGGATGATTGGCTTTTCAAACTGGAAAATGCTGTCGCTCAGTGTAATGCATCCGTAACCGATGAATTCCTAACAGCGACTCAACCAAAGCTTCGAAACTAAATTTTTCAC
>CAJXNF010000031.1 GCA_913056375.1 uncultured Pseudomonadota bacterium
CTAAAGTTAATATATTGAATGGAAATTATTAGGGTGAAAGTTAACGACCATCTGGCATTTTCATTTCAATCCCTTTCGTCTTACCTGCTGCTCGCGTTTAGGGGTCTCAAGACTTTCTTCAGTTTCGTACAATGACCCGTTTGCCAGTCTTACTGTTTGGAAGGGTTTGAGAGGGGTCAAAGTTTGAGGTAGCACCTCCGTCAAAATATTGTAAAGAGTTTCCAAAGTAAGAAACATCAAATCAACTTTTTTTAGGTTAGCACCAATTTCCGCATTTTCTAATCGCTGCTTTCACACTTTTTTATGTGGCTCTCATTTTAATTAATCATCATCGATCTATTTTCTGGAAGAAGACCTGACTACCGGACGAGAGCGACATCGCTTTGAGCCTCTGGATCCCCAGGCCGAACTCAGCAAGGGAGAGGCGGCCCTCCAACAATGTCGTGATTTCACAGCCCGTTATGTTCGGATCATTGAATCTGCAGCACCTGGCTTTGATAATTTCTGAGCGATTTCTTCAAAAACGCTCTGACTTTTTTCTACGTTAAAATCTGCTTGTGAAAAGTGACTTGGTGTTGCCAGTCATTGGAACTCTGCCATACTGAATGTTTGAGTTTGTCAGCAGAAGTTCCCTCCTGCCGTTATTTTTCTTGTCCATTCGAAAGCACGTGTGAATCCTTCCCAATTGAGTGGCCTTGTCTGGCTGAAACGTCGTCTTGGCTTGCATGAAGAGGCTGAGCGTCAGTACTGGGGCTTACTGCTGCCCTTGTTCCTGCTGACTCTTTTTTCGTGGATCGACCACATGATCATGGTCCCCTTGAGTGCAGAGATTTCTGCTGCAACGGGACTTTCTCCGGTTCGTAGTGGTCTGCTGGTTTCTGTCTACCCTGCAGCGGCAGCGGTTTCCGCCTTTATTTTTGCTCCCTGGTCGGATCGCTTGGGACGCAAGCGGCTGCTCCTCTGCTTGGGATCTGGTTTTGTGATCTCTACTTTTGGCTGTGCCCTCGCGCAAGGTGTGGAGAGCTTCTTTTTGTTTCGTATTCTTTCTGGAGCTTTCGCTGGACCAATTATGCCCAACTGCCTGGCGTATGCGGGAGATGCGTTGCAAGGGAATCGAAGAAACCGAGCCCTGACAAACATCATGCTGGGATTCACGTTGGCTTCAATCCTCGGTGTCCCTGTGGGATCTGCCTTGGCGGAATGGGTCTCCTGGCGCTGGACCTTCGGTGTGATTGGGCTAGGTGGTTTGCTCTCCTTGCTCTGGTTGACCAGTATCCCACCGATTGCTACTGGAGCGGAACAAATTACGATTCGTCGTCAGTACCTCCAGATGTTTGGTCTCTGGAAACGTCAGGAAGTGCGTTGGGTGTTTGCCATGCAGTTCTTCATGCTGATCGGGCTGTTTGGTTTCATTCCGCACATGAGCATTTGGCTGACAACCAACTATGGACTCTCTGCTTCGGCAATTGGCCTTTTCTACATGCAGGGGGGAATTGGCAGCCTGATCGGGAACCAGCTCGCTGGTTGGCTGTTGCAGCGAGGATTGCGCTTTAGTCTGATTGGGGTCGGCTCTGTCTTGATGGGGACCGTGCTGATGCTTTCCACTCAAGATCTCCTACCGGGGCCGTGGATGGGTGCCATGTTCTTTGGCATCATGCTCGGTGGATCCATGCGGATGCCTGGACTGCAAACCATCCTGATTGAACTGACGGGGAAAGAAATTCGAGGACGTCTGATGGCGATGAGCATGATCGTGTCCAACATGACGATGGGACTCGGAGGTTTCTGGAGTACGGGTTTGCTCTCCATGGAGAATGGCTATCTACTAGGGATGGATCGGGTCGGGCTGGTTTCGATGTTGACCTTGCTGGTTGTATTACCCCTGATCTGGTTGATTCAGCGACAGCAACGCAGTACGCCACAGCCCGCAATTTGAATCTTGTCTGCTGCTATGTGACGAATCACTTCGATTGTCCTGACGGGGGATCTCTCTAAAGCACCATTCCGCTTGCCTCTCGACCGAACTGGGCCTAGTTTGGTCGCCTTTCTTGAACTTCTGGATTTATGCGCTGACAAAAAGCTCAAGGTACTGTTCAAGAGCGATCAGGAAAGCGTAATCAGTGATCCAGACGATGCTCCTCTGTGTAGACATGGATTATGACTAGTAAACAACCAGCGTTGGTTCTGGCCTCAGGTGGATTCAACGGTAAGCTTGCCAAGACAGCTTTTGGCCTGATTCGTAGTAGTGAGCGCTTTCAGATCGTGGGAGTTCTTGATCCAGAACAGGCAGGACAAGAAGCAGGACAAATTGTCGATGGAAAAGACCGTGGAATAGGCATCTATGCCAGCGTCGCCGAAGCGTATGCCCAGGCTCAAACAACACCAGAAGTGGCCATCATTGGAGTGGCGATTGCGGGTGGAAAGCTCGATGACAATTTAAGGAGTGCCGTGGCCGACGCCCTGCGTCAGGGCTTGAAGATTGTCAACGGTCTGCATAGTTGGCTTGCTGAAGATCCGGAGATGGTCGCCCTGGCACAGCATCATGGAGGAAGTCTGTTCGACTTGCGAAAGCCACGACCCCGAGAGCAGTTGAGCTTCTGGCGTGGGGAAATCCTCGACGTCAAGGCTCCTCGTGTGGTGGTGATGGGGACCGACTGTGCTCTGGGCAAGCGCACCACAGCCCGTTGGTTACGAGATGCCTGTCAGGTAGAAGGCATGAAGACCGAATTGATCTACACCGGACAAACCGGCTGGATGCAGTCGGCCCATGACTATGGATTTATTCTGGATGCAACGCCCAATGACTTCGTCAGTGGTGAACTGGAAAGTGCCATCGTGCGCTGTGATCGTGAGCTTGCGCCCCAATTGATTCTGATTGAAGGACAATCTGCCCTTCGCAATCCAAGTGGCCCTTGTGGAGCAGAGTTTCTCTCCTCGGCCCAAGCCAAGGGGGTGATCCTGCAGCACGCTCCAGCTCGTGAACTCTACAAAACCACAGATCGGCCCTGGCCCATGGCGGATGTTGCCGATGACATCAAGATCATTCAACTCTATGGATCTGAGGTGCTCGCTGTGACCCTCAACGGAGAGGGGATTGCGATGGAAGATCGGGAGGATGTGCGGGCGCAACTGGAACAGCGCCTGGGGTTGCCGGTTTTTCTGCCATTGGAACAGGGTGTGTCCAATATCCTACCACTACTGCGTGACTTCGTTGCTCGAGAGGCCCAACCATGAAACTAACATCCTGCCGTGTTTTTCAAGAACACATTCCTTTGACTCAGCCCTTCACGATCTCCTATCACACGACAGAAGCGATTACGCTTCACTTTGTTGAATGGCAAACCGACACAGGTCACCATGGTTGGGGTTCAGCCAGCCCCGGGCCCCGGGTGACAGGCGAAACGGATGAGGTCTGCAACGCAGCTCTTCAGGCGATGAGTGCTTTTCAAGGGGAAGACGTCCGCCATCTGCCCCGGTTGTTGCGCCAACTGGAGACAGAGTTTCCCAAAGCTCCTGCAGCTCGAGCTGCTGCTGATATGGCTTTCCATGACCTGCTGGCTCGTCGACTGGATCTGCCCTTGACCGATATGCTGGGTCGGTGTCATGCGGCTTTACCGACTTCGGTGACCTTGGGCCTGCGTTCCCTGGATGAAACGCTCGCTGAAGCAAAAGAGAAAGTTGCTCAGGGCTTTAGTGTCCTCAAGGTTAAGTTGGGTCAGAATTCTGAAGCAGATTTGGAACTGTTACGGCGACTGAGAGAAGAACTTCCTCAAGACATCCTCCTGAGAGTCGATCCAAATCAAGGCTATGATCTGCAAGCTCTGCGGACCATGCTGACTAAATTCGATGAGTTGCGACTGGAGTTTGTGGAGCAGCCAATGCCTGTTTCACAAACAGAGGAGCTACGGTCACTACCAGCAGCAGAGCGCCAGCACTTGGTGTTGGATGAAAGCCTGCAAAGTCCTGGGGATGCACTGCGCTACGGGTTTCAGGATCCACTTTGTGGAGGCTTTAATATCAAGCTGATGAAATGTGGTGGTCTAGGACCTGCGCGTCAAATTGCCAACCTGTCTGAACAGACGGGTCGTACGCTGATGTGGGGATGTAATGACGAGAGTCGACTTAGTTTAGCAGCAGCTCTGCACCAAGCCTTGGCCTGCCCGACTACGCGATATCTGGATCTGGATGGTGATCTTGATCTTGTTCGTGATCCAGCCCAAGGCGGCTACACCATTGAAAAGGGCATCATGATTCCTCTTGATCAGCCAGGGCTTGGAATCACGGTGCCATGAGGGATGCTTCCCCAGTGGTTCAACGGTGTTCAACAAAAAGGAATGCTTCGTGCTACAAGTAGATTGTTCCCAGTGCTTGAACTGAGAACATTACAATTTCTCTGACGGAGGATTGGGCCGTCGGGGAAATGATCCTGATCCTGCGACAATCAGGATCCGGGAGTTCTACCGTGCTTGGCGGTCGGTGGAACTCCCATGCTTCCCATAAGCTGCCGCGAGATATGTCCTCCCTCCTCTCAACTCATTTTGCTGAAGAAAACGTAGAACAGTTCATCCTCTGAATCTTCTGCAAATTCCCTTGGTTTCCATTTCACAACTCTACAAAATGCGCTGGATTCTCCGCCCTCTGAGTCTTGATCTTCGTGGACTGGCTGCACTCCGTGTGTTGTTGGGTGTTTTGGTGATGTTGGATGCGTTGATTCGTAGCAGCGACTTGATTGCCCACTATGGAGATTCAGGGGTTCTACCCCGATCCGTCCTGTTAACTGAATTCAGCAATCCCTATCATTTTTCTCTACTGTTTCTTAGTGGACAACCGCTGTGGGTGGGACTTTGCCTGCTGGTCTATGGATGCGCTGGTCTGGCTCTAGCTCTTGGCTGGCGTACTTGGTGGAGCACCCTGGTGGCTTGGGTGCTGATGTTGTCATTCCATAATCGAAATCCAGTCGTCCTCAATGCTGGAGATGTTTATTTCAGAGTTTTGCTCTGTTGGGGTCTCTTTCTGCCATTAGCAGCTCGCTGCTCGCTTGATCGAGCCCGGAGTCTGGTAGGTTTCAAACCGACTGCAAACCTCAGTGAACAGGAGGTTCTGACAGGTGGGTCAGTTGGTTTGGTTTTGCAGGTGGTGCTGCTGTATGTCTGTACAGCAGCGCTCAAAACCTCAACAGAATGGTGGCCAGAGGGGACAGCGGTTTGGTATGCAATCACCTGGGAGCAATTCACTACGCCACTGGGAGACTGGCTTCAGAGTTTTCCTGAGTTGCTGAAATGGCTGACGTGGGGCGTCTACGGAGTGGAGTGGGTTGGGCCGTTACTGTTGCTCTGCCCATTTTGGCATGTTTGGCTGCGGACTATCGGTGTACTTTTGCTCATCTCTCTTCATCTGGGTCTGATCCTGACGATGGAGTTGGGTTTCTTTCCTTGGATCTGCATTGCGGTACTGCTTAGCTTGTTTCCTAAGGAAATCTGGGACTGGCTATCTTCCAGGAATTGGCTGCGCCAGGTTCCTGCTGAAAACCTGGTCCTTTATTACGATCAGGACTGTGGTTTTTGTCGACGAATGGTTGGAGTCTTGCGCGAATTTGTTCTGTTTGGCAGAGCCGAGATTCGGCCGATTCAAGCCGATCCTGTGGTGCATGCGCTTTTCGATAATGAAGCTCCCAGCAGTTGGGTTGTGCAGCAGGGAGAACACTATGCGTTCGCTGGTGAGGGACTCTGGCTGGTATTGCAGCAATCTCCTTGGTCCGCATGGTCAACCCGTTTTTTGTCTGAAGTGAAAACCTTGGCTTTGCTCGAGAGTCTGTATGCCTGGGTCGTACGTCACCGACCTCAGCTAGGTCGTTCGACTGCTTGGATTGGTTCGCGTCCATTTCCACCCAAAGCGGTTCCGAACCAATATCTTTCAACAGTGGCCTTGGTCTTGGTCGTTTTGGTTGTGGGTTACAATCTGCGCTACAGCTTTTTCAAGGAAGTTCCTTTGCCCTCATCGGTCAAGACGTTGTTTGCGGCGTTGCGGTTGGATCAATACTGGAACATGTTTTCTCCTCAGCCTAGTAAAGATGATGGTTGGTTTGTGATGGAAGGAGAACTTCGTGACGGGACTCCTATCGATGTGTACCAATTACAACCGGGAGAGGTCTCCTTTGAGAAACCAGATGATCCCTCTGCGTATTATCCAAACCAGCGCTGGCGTAAGTACCTGATGAATCTTTGGCTTAAGAAATACAAAGACTACCGTCTCCACTACGGACGCTATCTCTGTCGTCAATGGAATAGCGGAGAAACGGAACGAGAGCGCAAGTTAACCGCCTTTCGGATCCACTTCATGCTGGAAAGACCGGGACTCCCCGGTCAGCCTGCAAAACCAACAGAGAAACGAACCATTTGGCGACACGAGTGCTTCAAAAAAGAAGGCTGAAGCACATTCTTGAAGTTATCAGTGAAGCTGTTGATGGAGAGCCCAGGCCAGCAGGAAACCCCTCCCAGTCCAGGCTAGGGTGCGAATCCAGTTTGTTTGTACCAATAGTTGTTGGGCATAGGAGTCGTAACGCTCTGAGAGACGCAGGTGCTGGGGAACTTGCAACCAAAAGGTGGAAGCCCAAATGAGCACAAGCAGTCCCAGCGTGGTTCCCAATAGTGTCGATGACAAGCCGGGAGGAGGCGACCACCAGAGCAGCAGTGCAGAGAACAACTCCAGCAACATGGGGCCAATCACCACCCAAGCCGTTCGGTGAGTATTCTGACGTTCATAGGTAGGAAAGGCTGCAGCGGGGATGTTTGCAAAGAGAGGATAGTGAACAACTTGGATCAGCCAGATTAAGCCAACCATATACCAGGTCACGATCAGATTCAGCAGGAGCCAAGTCATCAATCTTCCTTATGGGATTGATGGCAAGGATCTTGGGATTGATGGAATTTACTGGACATTCTTAGCCAGACAAATATATTAATTTGTTTTTCTGATTTCCATTGGAGTATCCAAAATGAAAGTGCTTGCATCCCTCAAGTCAGCAAAGCAGCGTCACAAAGACTGCCAGATCGTTCGTCGGCGTGGAAAGATTTTTGTGATCTGCAAGAGCAATCCTCGCTTTAAAGCACGCCAGAAGTGAGGCCGCTGAGCCTCGGTTGACCGAGGCTCGTTCTCTCTTCGCTAGTCCCCCCTCAGATTCGTTTCAAAACGGACCGTCCACCTTCCCATTGATGAATTGCTGTAAAATTGGGTTTGGGTTTTCCTTGATTTCCTTCGGACTCCCTTCCGCAATGATTTTGCCCTGATAGAGCATCGCCAACTTGTCAGCAACCCGCATGGAGTTGGGAATGTGATGGGAAATGGAAATACAGGTTTTGCCAAAGTTATCACGCATTTCCACCATCAGGTTGCCGATCGCTGTGGTCGTGATTGGGTCTAGCCCAGATTCTGGCTCATCAAAGATCATGATCTTGGGTTCCATCATCAGCGCTCGCGCCACTCCTACACGTTTTTTCATTCCTCCAGAGAGCTCGGCAGGCATTTTGTCTTCTACATCGTAGAGACCGAGTCGATTGAGTGTAGAAGTGACTCTCTCGGCAATGTCACTTTCCTCGAGCTGCTTTTGGTGTTCACGCAGAGCAAAGGCGACGTTTTCAAAGACATTCATTGAATCGAAGAGTGCGGAGTACTGAAAGCACATTCCTGTTTTCTTGAGCACTTCTACGCGCTGCTGCTTGCTCATCTCCAAGACATTGGCTTCATCGACAATGATCTCTCCTGAGTCGGGAATAATGAAACCAAGGATCAACTTGACGATGGTGGATTTCCCATGGCCAGAACCCCCCATGATGACGGTAATCTTGTTGGCAGGAATTTTCAGGGAGAGATCATCGATGACCTTTTTGCTACCAAAGGCCTTGGTGACGTGGATTAATTCAATCATGTCTCTCAGAAAGTGTAGAAGATCTGGCTGTAGATTTTTTCGGCAAAGTTTTCGGTCAGTTCCTGTATGCCGCGGCTGAGTCGCTGACCACTGAGGTCAGCACTGCTACTGCTATCGTTGCTACTGGTAGAGACCTCAACTCTGAGATTGGAAACTTCCCAAAGCTGTTTGTTGGTCCGCTGATCCTCAAGAGTTGCGCTTCCTACAAGGGTCAACTGCTGAGCAACAGCCAAGGCTTCTGGCTCGTCCAAGTTCAGTCGGGTCAACTGGGCCAATCGCACTCGCAACAGTAGATCACTACGTTCACTTCCACCACGAAGTCGAACAGCCGAATTACTGCGCAAACGGCTGCTGAGAGCCTGCATCACGAAAGTTTCCAGATCTGATTCAAAGGTTTGATTTTCGATGGGCGCAATGCTTAGGGTCGCGGCTTCTGCTGGGAGTGGAGGATTGCCACCCTCAAACGTATACTGGCAACCAATGAGCAGTAACAGCAAACACGAACAGACAAATTTCTGAGGAGTTGAGTTGACTCTAAAAATTTTATTCACGGTAACAACTAAGGTCAGAGAGTCAAGGATAGCCCAAATTGTAAGCAGGGACGGGTCGTTTTTCGATTGCGTCTTCAATGGGCATTCGTTAAAAAATGGCGTTTTGAACTTTTCCTATCCGTGTTCGCCAGACCGGGTTCCGTTCGGTCCACCGCAAAAGAGGTAGAGTGTTTTCTCCTGAAACGCAACAACAGGTTGACCGTCTTCTTTCCCGCTATCCGATTCGTCGTAACGCTCTCCTGCCCCTCCTACACTTGGCTCAGAAAGAAAATCAAGGCTGGTTGGACAGCAAGTGGGTGAATCATGTAGCCGAGTTGTGCGAGGTTTCGCCCACCCATGTGGAGGGAGTAGCAACCTTCTACACAATGTTCCGCTTTCGACCGCCGGGCAAGTATCATCTGCAAGTTTGTACCTGTGTACCCTGCTGCCTGGTAGGAGGTCCAGAAATTCTGGAGCATCTTGAGCACAAATTAGGCATTCACGCCGGTCATACCACGAAAGACGGTCTCTTCAGCATTGAAGAGATGGAGTGCATCGGAGCCTGTGCCTATGCGCCAGCAATGATTGTCAACGAGGACTATGTAGAGCAGTTGACCCCTGAAAAAATCGATCAACTGCTGGACACTCTCGCTACTACCCCGCAAGAGCAGGAAACCCATGCTTGAGGAAACGCTCGTTCTCTTCCGCAACATCCGCACCCCCGGATATGATGGCACTTTGGATAGCTACCGCAAAGCGGGTGGTTACCAATCTTTGCCAAAAGCCTTGGCGATGCAACCTGAAGAGGTGATTGCCCTAGTCAAGGAAGCGGGTTTGCGTGGGCGAGGTGGGGCTGGATTCCCCACAGGCCTAAAGTGGAGCTTCATGGCCAAAAATACGGGCAAGCCCAGTTACCTGGTCTGCAACGCAGATGAGTCTGAACCAGGGACCTGCAAGGATCGGGAATTGATGCTCAAGGATCCACATCTTTTCCTTGAAGGGATGATGATCGGTTGCTATGCCTTGGGTTGCCATCACGGCTACATCTACGTCCGAGGGGAGTATTTCCCAGCGATCAAGAGCTTGAACAAAGCGATTGATGATTGCTATCGAGAAGGAATCCTTGGCCCAAAATTGTTGGGTGGAGACTACGAGCTGGATCTGACAGTGCACACCGGAGCAGGTGCCTATATCTGTGGCGAAGAATCAGCCCTGTTGGATTCACTCGAAGGCAAACGTGGCCATCCCCGTGTTAAACCGCCATTTCCTGCAGTTGCTGGGTTCAATAGCTGTCCAACGAGTGTGAACAACGTTGAGACTCTGACCAATGTCACAGCCATCTTGGAAATGGGGGCTGATGCCTACAAGAGTTTGGGTAGTCCCAACAATGCAGGAACTCACTTGGTAAGCTTGAGTGGGCATGTCAACCGACCCGGTGTATACGAAGTGGCAATGGGAGTTGGCTTGCGAGAGATCATTCAAGAACTCGGAGGTGGGGTGCGTGGAGGAAAGCAACTCAAGGGAGTGATTCCCGGAGGTTCCTCTTCTCCAGTGCTACGAGCTGATGAAATAGATATTGCCTATGACTTCGATTCGGTTGGTAAGGCCGGATCGATGATGGGCTCGTCGGCAATCATGGTCTTTGATGAAGACACAGACGTGGTCAAGTTGCTGCACCGCATCTCCCGTTTTTACAATCACGAATCCTGTGGTCAGTGCACTCCCTGCCGTGAGGGGACTCACTGGGCCCGACAGTTGCTCCGAGATTTTCTGCAGAACAACGGTAGTGAGCGTAAACTCAACCGATTGCAAAGAGTTGGGCGCAACATGGGAGGGACCACACTCTGTGCACTCGGAGACGCGGCTTCAATGCCGATTGTCAGCTTCCTTAAGAAATTCCCCGATGATTTTCGACAGTACTACGCAACTGCTTCCTGAGAAAAAGTGATGGAAGTTTTTTATATTGATGATCAACCGGTTCCCTTTGAGAAGGGCGAGAAGATTCTCTCGGCAGCGCTGCGAGCTGGCTTGGAAATTCCTCATTTCTGTTACCATCCTGCGCTCTCAGTGGTAGCCACTTGCCGCATGTGCCTAGTCGATGTGACAGATCTTGGCAACGGACGTCCAGCACCTAAGTTGATGACATCCTGTTCGACCGATGCCATGCCAAACATGCGGATCTCCACCCAGAACGACAAGGTTCAGGAAGGTCGGGAACTGGTAATGGAGTACCTGTTGGTGAACCATCCACTGGACTGCCCAATTTGTGACCAGTCTGGGGAATGTACGCTGCAGGATCACTCCTATGCCCATGGAACCGGGCATTCCGAGATGGAATACAACAAGCGAGTTTATGGCTGGCGTGACATTGGTACTTTTGTCCAGTTGGAGCGCAATCGTTGTATTCATTGTTCCCGCTGTGACCGCTTCACACGTGAGATCACAGGAACAGACGAGTTCGGAATGTTCAATCGGGGACATGAGCTAACGCTGGATACATTCTCAGACCGAGCGATGACGAATCACTTCCAGGGCAACATGGCCGACATCTGCCCAGTGGGTGCAATCACTGAGAAGGAGTTTCGATTCAAGCGCAGAGCCTGGAAACTACGCAAAGTTCCCTCGGTCTGTACTGGTTGCTCCACGGGTTGCAACATCACGATTGAACATGATCGCAACGAGGTACTTCGTCTAAAGCCCCGTGAGAATCAAGACGTCAACCAGTGGTGGATGTGTGATGAGGGTCGATTGACCTACCAGCAAATGAATGAACGAGAGCAACGCCTTGCCAAACCGATGGGACGGGTCAAAGGGAAGCTGTTACAGGTGACATGGCAGCAACTCTACGATGCTGTGGCTGACCGACTGGAAGCCTTGAAGCCAAATGGAGAGCAGGTTGTTGCCTTAGTTGATACCCACTCTACCTTGGAAGAGATGTTCTTGCTGCGCCGCTTGCTCCAAGAAGTTTTCTCTTCGGATCAAGTCTTTTATCCACAGCAGGACTGGACTCAACCAGAATCAGAATTTTTCATTGAAACACTGATCACTACGGACAAGGCGCCTAATCAGGCTGGAGCTCGATTACTAGGGCTCAAGGGATCCCAAGAGCATGATGTCATTAGTGCAATGAAATCGGCCAAGTTGCTACTGGTCCTTGGCAACCCCTTCATTAATGAGCAACCACTGCTGGATTTGGCTGGAACAACAGAGTTGATGGTTCATATTGCTTCTCGTCAAAGCGAGTGGACTGATCGAGCAGATGCAATCTTCCCTGGGCAAAATCATGCTGAAAAAGAAGGGAGCTTTCTGAATAAACAGGAGCACTGGCAGCGCTTCTGGCCAGCTTTGCGGCCTTCCCGTCATGTTCGTCCTGAATGGCAAATTCTCAGCGAACTGCTGCACATGGGAACAGCCACTCCCGTTCAGCAGACCCCTCAGTTCAGCCAGATTTTCCAACAGATGACCTCTATTGAACACAAGTTGTTTGGGAACTTGGCCTTGGAAAAATTAGGAGAGAGTGGAATTTCTCTGGCAGATCTGCGTCAGCAATCAGATACCCTGGCTCAAACCGCTTGATCCTCTAACTTGAACCATCTGTATGATTCTCTTCTACCTGTTTGCCCTGCTGAGTGTACTTGGAGCACTTGGGGTTCTTTTTCTGCGCAACCCCATTCACGGTGCAATGAGCCTCGTGGGTAGCTTCTTTTCGCTAGCCGCAGTGTATGTGATGATGCAGGCTGAGTTTGTCGCTGTTATCCAGGTGTTGGTCTATGCCGGTGCCATCATGGTTCTGTTTCTCTTCGTGTTGATGTTGTTGAGTTTACGGGACGAAGGGCCCTCATTCATTCGTTGGTCTGTTGGCAAGGTGTTGGCTGTCGTGATTGCCTTTGGCATTTGGGCTCAATTAGCCTTGGTGCTCGGTCAGCATGATCCAGAGGCTCTGGTTCCACAGATTGTGTCTTCTGGCGAAGAAGTCGATTCGATCAAGTTAATTGGGCAGTTGCTGTTTACGGAATACCTGTTGCCCTTCGAGGCAATTTCCTTACTGTTGTTGGTCGCGGTGATCGGAGCCGTTGTGATTGCTAAGCGCCGTTATCCCGGATCATCCTCATGATGCAAATTCCACTGGGTCACATTCTGGTCCTAAGTTCACTGCTCTTCTCCATTGGAGTGCTGGGTGTCTTGCTGCGGCGTAATGCGATCGTGATCTTCATGAGCATTGAGCTGATGCTGAATGCGGTCAACCTCTCATTTGTTGGCTTTGCCCAATCAATGAATTCGCTCAATGGTGTGATGTTCATCTTCTTTATCATCGTTGTTGCAGCTGCAGAAGCAGTGGTTGGTCTCTCCATTATTCTATCTCTCTACCGTTCACGCAGAACGCTCAACATTGATGAATTCAACCTGTTGCGCTGGTAGCGTTCAACCAAGGCAATCCTCTCTCTGTCTCAAGGCCTCATGGCAACGCAACTCTGGCTGATTCCTCTCTTCCCGCTGCTGGGTTTTGTTCTCAATCTACTGCTGGGTCGTACTCTAGGCCGAACCTTCACAACCTTGGTTGGACCACTGGCTGTACTGGCCGCATTGGGTCAATCTGTCTGGGCTTGCATTGCTCTGTGGAGTGGGAGCGCAGCAACAGTTCAAGAGACGCTCTGGCGTTGGATTCACATTGGTGATTTGCAACTGGAGGTAGGCTTTCAAGTCGATCCTCTGACAGCTTTGTTCTTGCTGATCATCACAGGGATTGGATTCCTGATCCATGTCTACTCCGTCGGATACATGGCAGATGAGGAGCACTACGGACGATTCTTTGCCTTTTTGAATCTATTCGTGTTCTTCATGCTGGTGTTGGTTTTAGCCGACAACCTACTGCTGATGTTTGTTGGCTGGGAGGGTGTTGGACTGTGCTCGTATTTACTGATTGGCTTCTACCACGAAAAGATCTCTGCCGGAGAAGCAGCAAAGAAAGCCTTCCTTTTCAATCGAGTTGGTGACTTTGGGGTGCTCTCAGCAGTGATGATGCTCGTTGTCTATCTTGGTACTCTGCGCTTTGATGAAATCAATGCACAGGCCGGAGCCTTGGGGGAAGGTAGTTTGAGCGTCACCCTGATTACCTTACTGCTTTTCCTTGGAGCAACAGGTAAGTCGGCTCAGGTTCCTCTCTATGTTTGGTTGCCAGATGCGATGGAAGGCCCCACACCTGTTTCGGCTCTGATCCACGCAGCCACTATGGTCACAGCTGGATTGTACCTCGTAGCCAAACTGAGTTTCCTGTTCATCTTGGCACCTTTCACACTCACCATCATTGCTGTTCTAGGGACTGTGACGGCTCTCTTGGGAGCAACGGTTGCCCTGACCCAGACCGACATCAAGAAGGTCCTCGCCTACTCAACTGTTAGTCAGCTCGGCTATATGTTTCTGGCAATGGGTGTTGGGGCGTTTGGAGCGGGAATTTTCCATGTGCTGACCCATGCATTTTTCAAGGCTTTGCTTTTCCTGGGGGCTGGTGCCGTCATTCATGCACTGCATCACGAACAGGATATGCGCCGGATGGGAGGATTACGCCAGAGGTTGCCCTGGACGTATGCAACAATGTTGATTGGTACTTTGGCCATCAGTGGCATTCCATTGTTCTCAGGGTTCTTTAGCAAAGATGAAATTCTCTGGAGTGCCTACAGCTCTCCATTTGGCAGTCCAATACTCTGGCTCTTCGGTTTTCTCACCGCAGGTTTGACTAGCTTTTACATGTTCCGGATGATCTACCTGACATTCCATGGCTCTTTCCGAGGAGCACATGAAGAGTCGATTCATGAACCTCCGATGAGTATGGTCTTGCCGCTTATCGTACTAGCGGTTTTGGCAGCGTTTGGTGGCTTTCTAGGTGTGCCACATGCACTACACTTCCTGCCAAACGGTATGGAAGCCTACTTCCACGGATTCTTTGCAGAGATCGAATTGCATGGTTCCGTGATTGAGGAATTGGGCCTGATGGTGATGTCGGTGGTACTGGCGCTCATCGCTTGGGGACTTGCCAGTCGACGTTATCGCAACGGCTGGCCACGTGCCATTGATCCAGATTCTCTATTGGCGGGTGCAGAGCGTTTTT
>CAJXNF010000032.1 GCA_913056375.1 uncultured Pseudomonadota bacterium
ATGGATCCAGTGGATCTTCAAGCGGAGGTGGTCTGGGTCTGTCCTGGCAACGAGAATGTTCCAAAAGGAATTGGGATTCGCTTTATCAGCAATCTCAAGGAGATCGCGACTCAAGTGAACCGATTCAAAGAGAAGTACAGCAAAGCGGAGCGCTTTCCCTTCCAGTTGGATGCTCAAATTCAGCAAAGCGGCGGTACGGAGCAAATCAACGCCAAGACTTTTGATGTCTCTGTCTCCGGATGCTTTTTGATCACAGATCATCCGTACGAGGCTGGACAGCAGTTGGAACTGAATCTCAAACTTCTCGAGCCAATCCATCTCACAGCTCAAGTTATCTGGGTTTCAGCAGGTGACGAAAAAATCCCCCAAGGAATCGGTGTCAAATTCACAAGTCATCTGGACGAAGTCAGCATGATGTTCACAAGATTCAGAAAAAATTACGGGCCCACGGTTCCAGAGAAAAAGATCTCTGCTTCACCTGCATAATCCTCACTACGAACGCTTTTGTGCCTGCACACAGTGTAGGCTCTTCTAGCCTTTGTCTTTCCAATGCTTTGAAACTTCACAGGTAGTCGTCAATTCCATCCATCGAAACTGGAATCACTCGCCAGGGTGGTTGATCTGGTTGGATCGTATGTGCTTGGAGTTGACCGATCACTTCCTCACGTAAGGTTTTATCAGCCTGCATTGTGGTGATGAACTGCTCCACTGGGCAAGCTTCAGTAAGGTTGGCAAGTTTGCAGACACGTTGAACTACTTCTCCCTGGCTGACCGTCTTGAATTGGCGAGCTTGAGCAGAAATGGCTGCAAGACCTGCAGGCTTCATATCCTCCCAGGCCAAGACTCCCGCACGGGCTGCATAGCCAAAAACAGGACCAGTCGGGACTACTAATTGGTGTTCCACCCCCTGCATTTCGACGTAGTCATAAGCGACCCCAATCCCCTCCGTCTTGTGCATGTGAAGGAGTTGTTGCTCATCCAACCAAACGACCTTCAATTCCGTGATCGTTCCCGATGATGGGAACGCTGTGCAAGGTATTGCTCCGTAGTAGCTGACCAAGGCCGTGTGCACCACATCACAATCATGCAATCGAGCTGATGTGACGGGTACGATTGCTTCTGAGCCAAACTTGCGGAGCAGTTGATAAGGAGCGCGGTTTGAACCAACGGCTAGTACGGGTGTTCTTCCAGCAAGCAGAGGTTCTGCCTGAACTAGGTTGCCCTCCTCCAAGTCACGTTGCTTGAGTTGAAACAGCCTTCCCTTCGCTAAGAGATAACTACCCTCAGGCGCCTCGTATGGATAGAGAAGAGCCCGATCCAACTCACTCAAAGGTGCTAAAAAGTCCGAAATATTTACCAATTTATATTCTGAAATCACGGCACCACTCCTCCAAAATCATCAACATTTCTAACCATAATTAACTACTGAAATTCAGAAGTTCGTTTTGTCATCAATACCGTCTTCGAGTTTGTCGATTCGATTTATATTGAACGAACATCAGGACGAAACCTTGGATCCAAGCCAATGCAGCAATCTGAGACCACATGCTTGAAATTGCTATGAGAGTATTTCTGGATTGACCCGAACGGTCGATTCGAAGTAATTCATGGCTGCAGGCACTCGACTCATTTTCTTAGAAAGAGTTTCGAAGAAAACTTCATTAAAAAAACCAAAGTTTTCTTTACAACCGCTGAGTACTTCATCAGATCAGCAATGTTCAGCCTTGACCAGTGACCATGAATTTTACCTACAAAATCTTGCTTTACTTTCTGTTTGTCCTGTTGGCTTTATTATTTATTGGAGGATCCGCGATTGACTTAAACACTTTGCTGATCACCGGATTCGTTGCAGCACTTGGGATCTTATTTGCCCTACCGACCAAAGAAGATACAGACAACTAGCTTGGTGGTTCAACACAGCGGCTATCTCATGCAGAACTAGTAGCAGTTACCATATGTTTGCCGTTGCTTCGATGAATCCGATGATTGGTTGGATCCTGCTAGGATACTTCCTGTTGGCTGGCAACATTGCCGCTGAGAAATGGCTGCTGGCCAGCTATGATTTCAAGGAAATCAACTTCATCACTGCTGCAGTGATCATGGGGCTAACAGCGTTTCAGGAATTTGCCCAACATCGATCTTTCGATCGACTCAAGCCAGTCCATTGGCCCTCCCTATTACTGCTCAGCTTCTGCACCCTCATTGCCTGGAATTGCTACCTTTATTCGCTGCTGGGGCTCTCTCTTTTTGAATTCGGAGCCATTGGATTGCTCTCACCCATGGTCATGGCCTGTCTTGCGATTCCGATTCTGCGAGAGAGGCCTTCCCGCTGGCTCTGGTTTGCGCTGTTACTGGGACTGACTGGGGGATTTTTTCTGGTCAAGGGAGACTGGAACGGACTTGGGGAATGGCATTACCATGCGGTGATGTTTCTGGCATTGGTCTTTGCTTCACTGCGATGGATTTTGGTCAAGAGCTTCGGAGATCGCATTCTTCTACCAGCACTGATTTTTTGGGAACCCCTGCTAGTTCTGATAACAACGGGGATGATTATTGATCTATCAACCTTGTGGGATAAAGCGACTTTAGGCCTGTTCAGCGCAGCACTGCTATTATTTCTCTCGCGCCAGTGTCTGGTTCGCTCCTATCAATCCAAGCAAACCAAAGCAACCTCAATCTCTTCTTTGGTTTACACGAAACTTGGCTGGGCCATGCTATTCGGCTTCCTGATCTGGGGTACGGTTCCCAGTTGGTTGGAGTGGCTTGGTATTGGCCTAATCATTCTCAGTAGTTGGCTAATCGCTCGACGCTCATCCTGACTTCAGAATTTTTTGGGTTCTTTCCAGCACATCCACCCCTTGCTGCTTGAGCCACCAAGGCAAATCAATCAGCACCCAGTTTTCAGCCAGCTTTTCGCCGTCTCTGCGGTAGATATCGACAACTCGCATATCTGCGGCTCGTTCACTCGCTGGAAGCCCTAGGAATCCACCAACTGCCGTATTCGTCAAATTCGGCCAGCCAAAAAAGCCCGCATAGTTTCCTTCAGCCAGCCGACAAAGATGGCCATTGAAGCGCTTGCCTTGCAGTCCAGTACGAAACGGATATTGGTGCTGCTCTTGGTAGCGCGGAATCGTGTAGGTCGCTCCAATTCCAGCAGGACCGTACCAAATCATATCTTCATGCCAAGTTCTGGCAAGATACTCTGGAGGAGGCAGATCATCTCCAGAAATATTCAGAGCCGTGAGATCTGCGATCATGCGATTGACCAGATCCAAGGTCTTCTTGGATTCTCCATCGTCTTGATCTTCAAACAACAATCCGTCGTGGGTGTGTGGTCCAGGATACAAAAAAGAGGCTCCCGTCTGTAGAGGGAGTGGAGAGATTCCCAGTTGGTGCATTACTCCGATCAGGTCACAGAAAAAGGCTCCTCTGACCAACTGCCCCTCCTGAACACAGTAAAAGTCAGCATAGCGCAGGAAAGCCAACTTTCGTGTGGCTCGCATTCCCAGCCAGTCCTGATCCAGCAACCCCATCAGGTGCCCCATACTGATCACCCACTCCGTCTGGTCAATCTCACTGGTTCCAGCCAGAAAGATATCCTGCCGACGCTGGACATTCTTCCAAGAATTGAGGAAGGGAATCCAGAATGCCTCTGCCACTGCTTCAGGCCCATGCTGTTCATCGAAAGGATAGACCCCATACCACTGAAAATCAGGGGCTAGCTGAGACTTCAAGATTGAGGTCACTGATTCTGAATCCGCCTTGCTGAGAGCAGCGTAGAAGTCTAGGACACGGCGCTTCGGAAGAGCGTAGGAATGCATAGCTGTGGGTCTACAGAAAGGTTGAAAAGCTAAGTGATACTAAACGATCTTCAAATTCATCATAGAAATTGAGCAAATGCAGTAGCCCGTTGTTTATTTAAAAAACTGGAAACCAAGGTGGCTAGACTGGTATCAACTATCTAAAACAATTGATGTTCCAACCACCTCACTCAATTGAGCAAAAACGATGGGATCAGAAAATCAAGAAAATCTCAGTCTGGATTATCAATCCATGATGTATCAAGGAGTTGTTTACCCACCGTTCATCAAGGCAGAGGCCCTAACCGAGTTGAGAGAAAAGCACATCCTACGATCAAGTGATATTGTCATCGCAACGTTTCCAAAATGTGGAACAACCTGGATGCAGCAGATCGTACTGACTCTGCTGGCTGATGGAGATGGTTCGAAAGTGCGGCGACCAATGGACATGTCTCCATGGCTGGAAGCACGAGTTTCCGACAAAGGCTTAGAGGCTTTTGACGCTTGGCATCCTGAGCAGACCGGTTGGAATGGCCTCAACATCTCGCTTGAGTCTGAATGGTGTCCACCCAGACGAGTACTAAAAACCCATGCTCCCGCCCAACTGGCACCCTGGGCAGGTGGGACAAGCAGTTTGGCTATGAATGGTGCACGGGTAATCGTGGTTGTGCGCAACCCAAAGGACGCTGCCGTCAGCCACTATCACCATACCATCGACCTGCCGCACTGCTTTCAGTACAACGGCAGCTGGGATCATTTCCTGACCAAGCTGTGGATTCCAGGCAGAGTTGAGTCAGGCTCCTTCTGGGAATGGTACCATTCATGGTGGGAAGTTTATCAATTGGGCTCATTAGACTTGCTTTGGATTAGTTACGAAGAGCTGCTCAGTGAACCCGAAAAGAGCATCGATCAAATCGCTGAGTTCATCGGATTAGAACCGACTGTCGAACTGACAAAAGGAGTTTTGACAGCCAGTAATTTTCGAGCAATGAAGCAGGCTTTCGATGAAGAAGATGCCAAGAAGTTAACCAATGGCCAAGAAGATCGCATCAAAAAGAATCATATCCGCCAAGGGAAAAGCGGGAGTTGGACAGAGACTTTTACAAAAACCCAGAATGAGTTGATGGATCGTTACCACATGGGGGAATGCTCACGCCTTTCCTTGCCTCCCAAACTCTTCACTCAGATGAACTTTTAGAGTCCGACCGCTCTCTACAGATTTAGAGAAGACTCCTCATCTGAGACAATCTTCAGCCTCACCAAGCATAATGGTTTCTTGGCTTCCCCCCAATCCCCTCTGATTTTTTCCTGAGAAATGATTTGATCAACAAGCGCTAGCACTCAAGAAGTGCTGTACTTCAACCGCATCAAATCGACTGAGAAGATAACATGAAAAAAGAGGATCTGGAACGACTGTGGGAAACAAACGCCTGCCCAAACGGCGACCTATACGGCTCTCAACTCAACCAAGCTAACCTGTGTGGGGCTGATTTGTGTGGGGCTGATCTCGGATTTGCCAATCTGTGTGGAGCTGATTTAAGTTACGCCAACCTGAGGAGGGCCAATTTGCGGGGGGCTCGTCTCGATGGAGCCAATTTGCGGGGGGCTCAGCTGGATGGGGCAAATCTCTGGGGCACTGACTTGGGAGGTACACAACTCTTCTCAACAGAATCACGACAAGGATATCTTCAATTCGTCTAATCTACCCAAGGCACGAATTCCTATGGGATTTCTAAATTTATTTACTCCCCCAGATGTAGTTCGTGCCCTTCGCCTGTCTACCTAGCCTGTTGGTTCCCCATCCAACAAACTCTCAGCTTTTTCTTCCGTTCAACAGATCGAGGCTTCTCCAACACTAGATGAACTCGAAGATAGGAAATCAAACAGTCATCAAGTCATCGCAGAACTCTCCATCCGGCATCTGGGTATCCTGAAAGATTGTACCAGCCAACAAGGCTCCTTCCAAGTTCGCCTCACTCAGAATGGCCTCACTAAAATTCGTATTTGTCAGGTTGGCATCCTGCAAATTGGCTCCTTCCAAGTTCGCCTCATTCAGCAAAGCACCAGAGAGATTTGCGCCCTTTAGGTTAGCGCCTCGTAGATTCGCCTCATGATAAATCCAATCGGCGCAGAGTTCATCATCCATCATGTATTCATGGCGGAAGATACCGACCTGCAGATTCACCTCTGATAAATTCGCCCCACTTAGATTGGCGTTGCGCAAGTTAGCACCACTGAGGTTAGCATTTCGCAGATCTACCCCACTGAGGTTGGCCCCACTTAGATTGGTAGCCAATAAATTCACACCACGCAAATCCATTCCTCGCAGATCCGCATCCTGCAAATCCCCCATAGCACAACTGCCCGTCACCTTAAGTTTTTTCAAGTCATCTGGATTCATTCCTGCCTCTGAAAGCTGATTAGTAAAGGAGCGCACCGGCAAAAAAACGACTGGATTTCCCAGCAGCTTTTTTGAACCGACGATCCTATTGAATGCTTTGAGTATAGGCGATTAGAAGGGAAAATCAGAGGGGATGCAGGGGAGTGTACTACAGAAAAATGTGTCGAAAGTGACGTGTGGTCTGAGGAGAGATTTTGATGTGCTGGTTATCTAACAATCTATCTCTTTTTGGAAATCTTTGATCTTCCGCTTATTCCTTGTAGAAGCCAATGGCATCTTCACCAAGCTGCACACCCAGGCCATTGAGGGTTCGGTTTGAGTAACAAAAGTAGGCACAGACTTGGTTGACTTCCAGAATTTCTCCGTCAGAAGCTCCTGCTTCACGGGCATCCAACAGATCTTGCTCACAGATTTTGCCAGGGGTGAGAGTCAATTTACCGGTGTAACGGATCAACGCTAGCTCTTTGCCAGTGAAAGCCCTCTCTGGCATTTGGTCACGCAGTGCTTCTTCAATTATTTTGGAACGCTGAGGATCCTCCAATAAACGCTGCATGTTGGCAAAGTGGTGAGTGTAGCTATAGACACATTCGTTGAGCAAGCTGGTGTATACGCCAACAGCCTCCAGAAACCAGAGGGGCAAACTGTTTTCAGGATGGTGCAGAACACTTCGGTATAGTTTGAGATGTCCCACCATGGTGTGGGGACGCAGACTGTGAGCCCGCATCACGTTGTCAACAGTTCCACTGGGGGTTTTCGCAAGTTCGTAGGCATCCCTCACAGTCCCAGTAGCTTCCTCCAGAGGGATCATATGAATCCATGCACTCATCAGGATCTCTCAGTAGTGAATCTTGACACCCTTAGAAGGGCGAGTGAAGACTCGATAGACCATTGACTCGAAGAACTCTAAGGGCGCTGTTTCGTATTGGGTTTGGATGGCTGTTTGATCGTAACGGGCAACCCATTCAGCGGTATACTCGAAATAGGGATGTCCTCGATAACTCTCTCGTGCGTTGGCATCCAGCTGCAGATTTCCACTAGCGTGGTGGTCGAGAAACAGGGCATGGTGCCGAAGCATCCAGTGATTCTTTTCGGAAATATAATTGGCCAGTAGCGTAGCCGAGAATTCACCATGGTTATCCGGACAGACGATGAAACCCAAATCATGGAACAGCCCACAGACAATCGTTTCTTCGTCTGCTCCATCCTGATATAGCATCGTTGCGCACTGCAGGCAGTGACGATAATTGTTTACACGAAATCCGTAACTCGGAGAATCTTTGGAGGCGGCAAGCATGTCCAAAGCCTGTCTGGCCTGCTGTTCCTGGTTGTAACGAGCTCGGTATAAATTCAGATCATTCCATTCCCCAGGGGTCAACTCTTCCATGGCAGTTCGGCTCTCTGGCAAATGCTCGTAAGCGGGCAAAACTGAAGAAGGTTGATGCAGGAGTCCATCTGATTGCAGGAAACTCACATCCTTGGGAACACTTGGAGAATCTAGAAATTCATCGAAATTCGGTTGCATAGTCTCAGAAGAAAAATCGAATTGTGCCAAATCAACTCAGTGTGAAAGGATCTGGCTCAGAAACAGCTTGGTCCTCTCGTGCTCTGGTTCTGAAAAGAACTGTGCTGGTGGTGACCGCTCAATAATGCGGCCTTCGTCCATAAACACCATCTGGTGCGCCACCGTGCGGGCAAAACCCATTTCATGAGTGACACAGATCATCGTCATGCCACTCTCGGCAAGATCGATCATCACATCGAGCACTTCCTTGATCATCTCTGGATCAAGAGCAGAAGTAGGCTCGTCAAAAAGCATAATTCGCGGCTGCATGCAGAGAGATCGAGCAATCGCTACCCGTTGTTGTTGCCCTCCAGAGAGTGACCCCGGATATTTAGCCGCTTGCTCTGGAATTCGAACCCGCTGCAGATATTCCATCGCTAAGGCCTCAGCCTCTTTTTTACTGAGTCCACGGACTTTCATGGGACCCAGCGTGCAGTTTTCCAGCACTGTCAAGTGAGGAAAGAGATTGAACTGCTGGAAGACCATGCCTACTTCGCTACGAACCTTGTTGATGTGCTGAGTATCCTGATCCAGCTCAATACCATCAACAACGATCCGTCCTTCTTGGTGCTCCTCCAACCGATTGATGCAACGAATCAGTGTGGACTTGCCAGAGCCAGAAGGCCCACAGACAACAACCCGCTCCCCAGAGAAAACTTGCAGACTCACATCTTTGAGTACCTGAAAGTCACCAAACCACTTACTGACCCCAGACATCTCAATGATTGGATTTGAAGTATTCTCATTCATGACGAGGCGAACCCTTAGTTCTAAATACGTGATGAGTCAAGTCGCATTTCAAGCCGACGAAAGATTAGCGCGCAGGAGTAGCACAAAACAAAGTAAACCCCAGCTACAAAAACCCAGACTTCAAAGACGCGCTGTGTGGAGTTTGCCACTTCCAGCGTCAAAAAAGTCAACTCTTGGATCGAGATCAATGAGACAATCGAAGAATCCTTGATCAAGATAATGAATTGACCCGCCAAGGGAGGAATGACCCGTTGAACGGCTTGGGGCAAAACAACATAGCGCATCTGTTGCCAGCGACTCAGGCCAATACTCATCGCCGCTTCTCGTTGACCAACTGAGACGGATTGAATTCCGGAGCGCACAATCTCTGTGATGTAGGCCGCTTCAAAGAGGGCGAGACAGAAGATTCCTGAAAAGGTGTTCGAGAGCAAAGAAACTGGACCAAAGAGAAACTCAACCACACTTTGACCGGTAGGACCCAGGCGTTGATCAAGGGTATCTAAGCCGAGTAGTGGGATGATCTGGCTGCTGATGAAGAAGTAAAAAACGAAGATGAAAACAATGGGAGGAACATTCCGAATCAACTCGACGTAGAGCCTGCTGAAGGCTTGGGGAAAGAGCCGGCGGCTGGTTCGCATCATGCCAGTGACGAAGCCGATAAGTGTCGCCAGGATGATGCTCCAGAAGGCCAACCGAAGTGTCGTCAGCAGGCCCTTAACCAAGAGGTTTGGTAGCAGTGATTGGGTTTCTTCATCCCAGCGGAACAAGTAACCAGGTAGGAAGCCCCAGTCCCATTGGTAGACCAACACGGTGTTGACCCGGTAGCCGATGAAACCAAAAAACCCAATAATTCCCAACAGAACAACTGAGTCTACCCAAGACCAGCGATAGCGTGAGGTAGATCGAGACATGCGATCACATACCCTAGCGGGAGAAGTTTTCCTTTGAATCTTCCCCCACCGGAGCTAGATAAATTACTGTTGATCGACTTGATCTGCCCAGTCCATCGTCTTGAACCAGTAGTGATGACGCTTTTCGAGCCATCCGTTGCTGGTGTTGACCATGATCCAGTTGGAGAAGAAGTTCATCGCATCGGGATCGCCCTTGCGAATACCAAATGCCTCGTCTCCACGGGACAGATTTTCTGTGGTCGGCATGTAGAGTGCGTCAGGATAACGATAGGTCCACTTTACTGGCTTTGGATGGCTGGAGAGCGTGGCGTGAGCGTTCCCGTTCACCACTTCCTGAAAGGCCATCGTATCGTCATCAAACTGCCGAATTTTGGCTTTCGGCCATATTTTCTCAACTGCATCTGTACATGGCGTGACACCACGTCGACAAACGAAGATCACATCAGAGCGATTGAACCCTTCTGGCCAAGCAAAATCACCAGCTAGTTTCTTACTGGCAGCAATCCCCATCCCAGAGTGAGCATAGGGAGCGGTGAAGTTGATGGTGAGGTTACGCTGAGGAGTGACACTCATTCCACCGATGATCACATCGAATTTTCCAGCGATCAGTGCGGGGATAATACCGGACCATTGTGTGGGTACAAACTCAATGTCAACACCCATGTCTTCAGCAACCTTCTTGGCCACATCAATCTCAAAACCGATCAATTCACCCTGCTTGTTGCGCATCGCCCAAGGCACAAAGGTGGACATGCCAACCATTAACTTGCCGCGCTTCTTGATCGTCTCGATAACGCTCTCAGAAGTCAGCTGTTGTTGGGTCTCTCCAGCCAAAGCACCTGTATATGCAGGTAGCATCAGCAACAGGCCCAACAGAAGAGTTAGTGAAGTTTTTAAGACTTTCATACGTCCTCTTTTCAAAAGAGTGGTTAAATCGTTGCCGGGAAATCCGATAACGAATCTGGGGATAGGCTACTCTCCCAAGGAAGCCCGCTACAAAAACGCTTTCGCAATGTACGAAAGCTCTCAGGAAACTCGTCAAACCCCAAGTTTCCTGGGTTCAGTGACGACCACGAACTCTCCATTCGAGAATGCTCACCAACAGAGAGAGCACAATCGTGATTCCCAAGTACATCGCAGCTACCGTAAGCCAGATCTCAAAACTCATGAAGGTATCTGCAATGATGTCCAGTCCCTGGGTCGTCAAATCAAAGACAGCAATCACGCTGACGATGGCTGAATGTTTGATAAGGTTGATCAGCACTCCCGTTAGTGGAGGCAACATCAATGGCACTGCTTGCGGCAGTACAATGTATCGATAGGTGTTCCAACGGGATAGTCCAATGCTGGTACTGGCCTCCCATTGTCCTCTTTGCACGCTCAGGATACCCGCTCGGATGATCTCTGAAGCGAAGGTTCCCTCAAAAAAAGAGATGCAGAGAACTCCAACCCAAAACCTGGGAATCTCGAGAATCGGAGAAAAAACAAAGTAGAACACATACATCTGCACAAGTAATGGTGTGTTGCGAATCACCTCTAGATAGACTTGTGCAACCAGATTCCCAATCCAGGATTGGGACATGCGCAACATGGCGGTCGTTAGTCCAATCAGCAAAGTGATGATGATTCCGTAGAGCCCAATCTCCAGGGTTACGAAGAGACCATCCATTAGAGGCCCCCAGATCAACTCCCCGTCAATGACCTTCCAAAAATACTTGGGGAGCCGATACCACTGCCAGTTGTATCCCATCTGAGCAGCACCATTGAGCGTGAGCCAGATCAGGGCACCGAAGAATAGCACTAACTGACTGACGTCAAACCAACGAGAATTCCACCATTTGACTGGACGGGAGGGTGGTTTGCGAAGTTTGCTCATGCTAACTGCGCTGACTTTCGATAGCTAAAGGACGCATCGAATCGCGACAATACATAATCTCCGCATTGTACAGGTTCATACTGTACCGACTCCGATTCCGGAAAAACCTTTGCTGGATCAACCAGCGTTTCGAAGTTTGGATCCCAGGCAATCACCATTGAGTAGCGCTCAACATTTTTTCGGTTGATCACACGATGCAGAGTGGACTGAAAGGCGTTGTTCGTCCAACGAGAAAGCAGGTCTCCCACGTTGACTACCAGAGTATCTTCTAATGGATGAGCTGTGACCCACTCTCCTTGCCTAGTCTGCACTTCCAACCCACCCACTGAATCCTGCCAGAGTAAAGTCAGACATCCGTAATCTGTGTGGGGTGCCACGCCAAACTGAGTTTCACCAAGGTCTGACGGTTGAGGCGGATAGTAAATCACAGAACTACGGGCGATTGGTTGATTAGTCGCTTGTAGAAATACCTCTTCAGGCAGATCAAGACTCAGTGCAAAAGCCCGCATCATATCTCTCCCACATTCCAGGCCTGCTTCAAAAAAAGGATAAACAGATGCTCTGAATTCAGGCATTTGTGAGGGCCATTGGTTTCTTCCCAAAAAAGGATTCTCCACCGTTAGATCGGGGTGTCCATCGGGCAGATCCAATCCCCAGACGAAGCTCTCTTTCAAATCTACTCTTGTGGCCTTTTCCATCTTAGCTTGGCCGACTGCTAGGAATCCGTGGTGGTTATGGTTGATCTTCAGCTGGTTTTTCCAATCTTTCGGCTGATGAAAAAACTGTTTTGTCGCTGCATATGCCTGCTGGATCACCTGAGAAGGAATGCAATGATTGCGGATGTAAAAAAAGCCAATCCCCTCTGCCGCTTGGCGAAGTTGTCGAGCAACCTCCTGCATCGCTCGACGGTTGCCAGAGCGCAACGGGTGTACGTCAATTACTGGGATTTCGTCAATTGTGATCGTTTTAGCTGCTGCGTAGCTCATAGAGGATTAAAGATTGATTTCAAATTACAGGAGAGTGATCTTGTCGATACAATTGCTGGATTAATTTTCGATGGCTGAACAAGTATCCCTGATCAACGTTTTCCAAATGTGATTTTAGATGTTGATGCAGAGCTGGCAGTGCGTGAAATGGAATGTTGGGAAACGCGTGATGTTCCGCATGAAAGGGCATGTTCCAAGCGAGCCAGCGTATCGGATGCAGAGTCAATGTTGTCCGAGTATTCCGTAGCAGATCAGCAATCCAAGGACAGCCTCCATGCTCTGAAATCCGGATCAAGCGCATCACAGGTTCTGCAAGAATTCTCGGGAAAAACCAGTACCAGAACAGTAGAGTGCTGCCTGAAAGTAAGCTTCCACCCAGCAGCAAGAGATAGAACAGTAGCATCCCTTGTGCTTCGCGCTGCACTTTTTTGCGAAGGCGCTCTGGAATGAAAGACTGTTCCAGCTCAGAAAATTGACCCTGTGGATGGCGTACCAGATTTTTTAACACTCCCTTGAAGTAGGGGATTGCCGTGAGGTAGTACCAATACCCCCAGAATGTCCGTGCTTGTGGGATGCTTTCCGGATCTTTTTCAGGATGCTGGGTATAGGTGTGATGAGCTGCATGCTCCAGCTTGAAGTACAGCGGAGGGATCATAATCACCAGTCCTGTAAACCAAGCCACCGCCTGATTCAGCCAACGAGTCAAAAAAGCACTTTGATGAGTTGCCTCATGGAAGGGAGCGAAGAGGTGAACCAGAACAACGCCATGGAGCACCAATCCAAAAATCAGCCACGGGGTTTCCATCGTTAGTTGAAGGACGTACCCCGTCAGGACAAGCAATCCCAGGTGCACAAATAAAAAAAGCAACCCCTGAGTATCTTGTCGCTTCTGGAGTGGTTTGAGAACTTCGAGGCTAATCAGCTGGCTTGGACGACGTTGAGAGTTCCCAAGGCTCCATTCGCTGATCGGATTAGTTTCCGACATAAATATTGAAGATGAGGAAGAGATTGTAGAGAGATTATTTTGAGTGAGTGTAGTCTGATCGTTTTTCAGAGAACAAGATAAATTCTGAAAGTCCACTGAAGGAGTGGACTTTCAAAAAAAGAAAATCATCGTATTTCTCAAGTCTGGGCAATACTAAATTTCTTCTGAATCAAGTAATTCATCATGTTTCCAGTATTCACACATACAATGACTATCGAAGAGAAGTACCTGGTTCGCTTTCTACTCTGGGCAAGTGCTACTTCTTGGGCGGACAGGGCAGAACTGGTACGTCGTGTGAAGCCAAGAGCTCAGGTCTTCAATAACCTGAATATGTTCACCTCAACGCAAGGAACCTCATGGCAGAAGCGAAACACACACAATCTTGGGCAGAATTGGCAATCGATCTCTACGACAAATTGACCGGCCGCAATGCAGAAATCACCTATGAATTTGAGAACATGGAAGTCTGGGCACCCAGTGGAGTGGGCAAGGATGCAGAGCATGGGCACTGGAAGATCAACGGAATCCTGAAGATCCGCACACGTGATGTGAAGCAATGAGTCGTCTGGAGTTTGAAGGTCGGGTCGAAATCGTAGGAAGTGAACAGGATCAGATGATTCTTGTTGGCGAAGGATCCGGGATTCATCTCCAGTTCACACGGCTCGCCACTCTTCGCAGACTCCAACCTTCCTGGAAATTCCTGATGCAGCATCGTCAAACAATGGCGATCAACTTGGATGTGCTGCGGCTACCAATTCGGGTCTCGATTGCTCAGCAAGAAATTGCGTCTCTGTCTCCAGAGGAACAACCAAATTGGCTGGCTCGACTGATAGGTCTACCTTATGGGAAGATTCGCTGGCAGGGATTAGTTAAGACGCTGCTGGGTTGAAGAATACTATGGGTGTGGACCCAGATCTTTTGGACCCACACCTGGTAGGTGAATGAATTCACCAGTTTCAGGCAGGAGACGGCATACGATCTCGATTTTGGAAGGTCTCCATCCAAGCGGGATACTCAGCAGGGAGCGCACTGGCAGAGTCCAGAATCTCCAGTTCTGCTGAAGTCAGGGTGAGATCAGCTGCCTGTAAATTATCCTCAAGCTGCTCCATGGTCTTGGCACCAATGATGACACTTGTGATGCTTGGTTGTTGAAGCAACCAAGCTTGAGCAATACGAGCCACTCTGCAATCATG
>CAJXNF010000033.1 GCA_913056375.1 uncultured Pseudomonadota bacterium
GAGATTGGAGAGGCAGAGCTGCGTCCTGGAGGAACGGTTTCTGGCCCAGTGCTGATGGAGGTGGCTGACGTTGCGCTTTATGTGGCCCTCCTTGGAGAGATTGGGATCGTACCATTAGCAGTGACCACTGGCCTGACAATCAACTTCTTGCGCAAACCACCGGCTACTCAGCAGATCATTGCTGTGTGTACGTTGCTCAAAGTTGGTCGGACCCTTGCTACTGGAGAGGTCCGACTCTACTCCGAAGGCCACAAGGAACCTGTTGCTCATGCGGTTGGTACCTACTCGATTCCACCGGTCCAGCGTTCCTAGAGGCTGCTTGCTCTAGCGTAGGCTTTTCAGTGCCTTGGCCATTTTCTCAGGAACCTGTTGAATTTGCTCACGACTCACCATCAGGTTAGCGACAGCCCGTAGTGCTTCCGGTCCAAAGTCCAGCATCCCTACACCTTCCTTCTCCAAAGCTTTCGAGAGGGCAGCAGCTGAAGTCCCTGGCGTCTGGAAAACGATTATGTTTGTTTGCACGCTGTCCAGATCAACCTCAATGCCTTCCACCTGGCTCAGCCCTTCTGCCAGCAGTCGTGCGTTTGCGTGATCTTCTGCGAGCCGCTCCCGGTGATTTTCCAAGGCATACAAAGCTCCGGCCGCGATGATACCTGCCTGTCGCATTCCTCCTCCAAACATTTTTCGGAAGTGACGCGCTCGTTGAATGAAGGCTTTGCTACCTGCCAGAGCTGAACCGACCGGTGCTCCCAAGCCTTTAGAAAAGCAGACGCTGACGCTGTCAAAGTCAGATACCAGCTCAGCTTCCGGTTTGCCAAGTGCAACGCTGGCGTTCCAGAGTCGAGCACCATCCAGATGCAGCGCAAGGTCACGCTCTCGGCAAATGACACCAATTTTACGGATTTCTTCCAGCGGATAGATTCGTCCACCCCCTCGATTGTGAGTGTTCTCAAGGCAGACCAGCCGTGTGATTGGATGGTGGACGTCCGGTTTGCGAAGTGATTTCACCAACTGATCAGCAGTGAAGACACCGTGATCTCCAGGGATCAGACGGCAGGAAGCACCAGACAGCGCTGCTGGACCTCCACCTTCGTAGTAGTAAATATGGGCCTGAGCCTCCAAAATCACCTCATCCCCTGGCTGGGTGTGAGTACGTAGCCCAACTTGGTTGGTCATCGTGCCAGAAGGCATGAAGACAGCCTCTTCCTTGCCTAGAATAGCGGCTGTTTTCTCTTCTAGACGAAGTACAGTGGGATCTTCGTGATGAACATCATCACCGACCTCGGCTTCAGCAATGGCTTTGCGCATTTCAGTGGTTGGTTTGGTGACAGTATCGCTTCGCAGGTCAATCCACATCAAATCCTCCTAAAGAGTGAAGTTTCAGAAAAAAGTTCAGCGTGCCGAGGTCTGCTTTGGATGTCAAATCCGAATGATCAGGCAGAATCCATTCGTGCATGGTGACAAGCTACCAATTGGCCTGTTCGGATTTGCCGAAATTCGGGTCGCTGTTGGCGGCACTCGCTGGTCACTTGCGGACAACGTTCGGCAAAAACGCAGCCAGTATGCTGCTTGGTAGGACTGGGGACATCCCCAGCGAGCACACGCTCACCCAGGGGACGGCGGGTCTTTGGGTCTCCAGAGGGAATTGCCCGTAGAAGAGCTTGTGTGTAGGGATGGGCAGGGGTTTGGAAGAGTTCCTTACGGTTGGCGATCTCGACGATGCGGCCTAGGTACATCACGGCAACTCGATCTGCCAGATGCTGAATCACTGCCAGGTCATGACTGATGAACAGATAGCTCAACCCTTGTTGCTGTTGTAGCTCAAGCAATAGGTTGAGGATTTGCGCCTGAATCGAGACATCGAGTGAGGAAACCGCTTCGTCACAAAGTACGATTTCAGGACGCAGAGCCAGCGCCCGGGCAATACTGATACGCTGACGTTGACCACCAGAAAACTCGTGCGGAAAGCGTTTCAGATGTTCGGATCGCAACCCAACCTGTTCCAGCAGCTTCGTTGCAAAATCCTGGGTCTCTGAAGCACGGATGTGTCCGTGATAGCACGCTGCGCTGCTGATGATCTCTTCAATCGTCAGTCGTGGATTGAGAGAAGCGTAGGGGTTCTGAAAAATCAACTGCATCCGCAGTCTTTGTTTCCGAAGCTCTGTAGAACTCAGCACACCGAGTTCGGTATCTTTGAGCCAGACTCTTCCCCCGGTAGGGGGATGTAAGTAGAGCAAACTGCGCGCAAGCGTAGACTTTCCACAACCAGACTCTCCCACTAGCCCCAAGGTCTCGCCCGCATTCAACACAAAGCTGACTCCGTCCACTGCCCGGACAAAGCCCACTGTCCTACCTAGCAGGCCTTGACGAATAGGAAAGTAAGTCTGTAGATCCTGCACTCGGAGGATGGAAGCGTTGGAGGAGGAGCTTGTCATCTCAGGTGTCCTGAGGAAATTCGAACCAGCGGTAACAACGGCTCCGATGTGAGAAACCCAATAATTCAGGTATCTTGACGGAACAGTCGGGTCCTGGCCAGGGACAACGATCGAGGAAGCGGCAGCCCTCAGATAACTCCTGTAGGGAAGGAACATTTCCTGGAATGTGATAGAGTCGCTCTCGTTGGCCTGAGATCTCCGTTAGACTGGGTCTTGATTTGAGTAGCCCACGGGTATAGGGATGCCGTGGACGTTCGAAAATTGCTCGAACCGAGGTTTCTTCAATGATGTCTCCGGCATACATGACTGCGACCCGATCGGCCATTTCGGCGATCACGCGAAGATCGTGGCTGATGAAGAGCAGAGCCATTCCATGCTGTTTTTGTAGTTGGCGCAGGAGGTGAAGAATCTGGACCTGAATCGTCACATCTAGTGCGGTGGTTGGTTCATCAGCAATCAACAACGCTGGTTCACAGGCCAAGGCCATAGCGATCATTACCCGTTGACACATACCACCACTGAGTTCATGTGGATAGCGTGACCATTGACGCTCAGGATCTGGTAGCCCGACTTCGGAGAGTAGCGATAGACCTTGATCACGAGCTTGCTGGGCAGAAAACCCTTTGTGACGTCGCAGTGGCTCAGAAATTTGCTTGCCAATCGTTAGTACAGGATTCAGAGCCGAGCTAGGGTCCTGAAAAATCATTGAGATTTGGTTGCCGCGGAGTTCTCTTCGTTTTCGTTCCGAGAGTTTCAGTAGGTCTTCTCCAGCAAAGCGAATTTCTCCGCTTGTGATTCTTCCGGGTGAACTGATTAGTCCCATAATTGCCAAGGCTGTTAGGGACTTGCCACAACCAGACTCTCCAACCAACCCAAGTGTTTTTCCTCGTTCCAGTTGCAAATCCAATTCATTGATTGCGGTCACTTTCCCACTACGCAGTAGGAAGTCAACTTTCAGATTGTCCAACTGTAGTAAGGGGGTTTGAGCCATTCAGTCCTGTAACTTGGGATCAAAGGCATCGCGCAGACCATCTCCAACGAAGTTGAAGGCTAGAACGGTCAGGGTCATTGCGGTTGCTGGCGCCAGGATCAAGTGAGGATAGGAACGAATTCCTTCCAGTCCTTCAGAAATCATTGCACCCCAGCTTGGAACAGGTGGATTGACTCCCAGTCCAATGAAGCTCAGCACCGACTCGTAAATGATGTAATCCGGAATCGCGACAGACTCAGCGACGATACAAGTTCCCAGTAGATTGGGAAACAGGCGACGAAAAAGAATAGTTGGCACACCAAAGCCTTGCACAAGATCAGCTTCGATAAATTCACGACGTCGCAGTGAGAGGGTCTCTGCCCGGGCAATCCGAGCCAGCCGTACCCAGGAAGTCAGCCCAATTCCAATGAAAATGGAGAGCAGACCTCCCAATTGACTATCCCATTCATAGAAGATGGCCTTGAATCCTGTGAACTCTTCTGGATTTCCTGCACGAAAATAGACCATGATCAGGATCACAAACAGCAGAGTGGGAACCGCATTGAGAATATCGACGAACCGCATCATCCACTCATCCAGCTTGCCCCCGTAGTAGCCAGCAACCAACCCGTAGCTGACACCAATGATAAAGCTTGCTAGAGCGGCACAGATCGCAACTGTTAGTGAAATTCTAGCCCCATAGAGGATCCGGCTCCAGACATCACGACCCAAAAAGTCGGTACCTAGCAGGAATCCTTCTTCTCCAGGTTGCAGATAGGTAGCGAGGAAGTCCTCTTCAGCGAAGTGTTGCGGAGCGAGCCAATCAACGAAAATGGCAACCAGAAAAAGAATCAGCAGAAACAAAAAACTGCTCAATGCCAATCGGTTTCTGGCGAACCTTCGGAAAGCAAGCCGATTGAGACTTTTACTGATGGCCGGTGAGGCAGAAGTTTCAATCATGGATGGGTCATGGGGAAGATGGTCATTCTAATCGAATCCTTGGATCTGCCCAGGCGTAGAGAATGTCTACTAGGGTGTTCATGAGAATGATCAGAAATCCATAGAGCAGGTAGATGCCCATGACCACGGGATAGTCGCGGTTACTGATGCTGGTGATGAAGTAACTTCCCAGACCAGGAATAGCAAAGATCTCTTCCACCACCAGAGTGCCCGTGAGCAGATAGGCCAAAATGGGGCCCATAATGGTGAGTACGGGGAGTAATGCGTTGCGCAGTGCATGCTGACCAAGGACAGAAACTTCTGAAAGTCCCTTGGCTCGAGCTGTACGGATAAAGTCTTCTTGAATGACTTGGAGCATGCTGGAACGGGTCAGCCTGGAAATCACTGCTGCAATGCCCAGCCCTAAAGCAAGTGTTGGTAGTACCTTGGAATCCCAGGTCGTCCAGCGAGCAATGGGTAGCCATTTGAGAAAGAGCCCAAAGAAGAGGATCAGCATCGGGGCTAGCGCCAAGTTAGGGATGCTGGTACCAAGAATTGCTAGCAGAGTAGCCACGTAATCTGGTAAGCGGTTATGGTAGGCGGCTGCAAGGACTCCCAATGGCAGTCCAATCAACAGTCCCAGCAGGATTGCGTACAAACCTAGCTCGAGCGAGATCGGTAGGCGTTGCGCAATTAGATCGATGACGGGCAGATCACGTTGGGAATAGCTGACACCCAAATCTCCCTGCAGCGCATTACCAACGTAGCGCACGAACTGCTCCCAGAGTGGCCGGTCCAAGCCATAATAGGCTTCGATGTTGCGCATGATCTCGGGAGGGAGGCTTTTTTCTGTGTCGAAGGGCCCCCCAGGGAGTGCCTTCAGTAGTAGAAAGACGAGGGCAGCAATCACGAGCAGCGACAGGGCACCACTGCCCAATCGCCGCACCAGGAAGTTCAGCATTGGCTTGGAATCATGGGCGTCCCATCAAGCGCCAGTAGCGGATCTGCTGTCCACCCAACGCCATGTGATACCAGTCTTTCAGCCGGGGATTGACCAGATACTTGGAAGCGTAGAAGTAGAGCGGAATGATCGCAGCCTCCTCTTCGTTGAGGATCTGCTCGGCTCGACGGTAGAGTTGGATGCGCTCACTCGGATCCGTCGAACCCATCGCTTTTTCGGTCAACTGGGCGTATTCACTGTTTTGCCAACGAATGCGATTGGTGGACTTTGTTGGGTGGAATACCTCCATCAGCCAGTTGTTGGCGTCTGGATAGTCAGCGCACCAGCCAAAGCGGAACAGGTGTGGGGCATCGGGTTGGGTAGTTGACTTCAGGTAGACCTTCCATTCCTGGTTTTCGATTCTGATGTTAACTCCAAGGTTGCGTCTGAGCATGGCTTGCACTGCCTGAGCGATCTTGGCGTGGTTTTCCGAAGTGTTGTGCATGTAGGTAATGGTGGGGAATCCTTCACCATCTGGATAACCAGCTTCTGCAAGCCAACGACGGGCCTGCTCTGGATCATAGCCAATCCCAATACCTTCCTTCGGATCTACGGACCCAAAGATTGGAGGCCGAGTGAAAGTCGTTGCCGGTTCTTCTCCACCCTTGGTGATTCGTTCCACCAAAGTCTTACGGTCGATGGCTGCAGAAAGCGCCTTGCGGACCAGTGGATTGTTGGTCGGTTCCCGTTCGTTGTTCACTCCCAGGTAGTAGGTGCAGAGGTCTGGTTGAGCAGAATATCGGTCTGCATATTCTTTGCGCACGCGGTCGATCTCTGCGACAGGAATTGAGAGGAAAGTTCCTCCAATGATGTCCAGTTCTCCGTTCTCAAACATCGCCAGACCGGTGGAGGATTCAGGAATGATATAGTAATTCACCTCCTCAATCTGAGCAGGCTGCTGGGTGACCGAGTCCTTGTAATCAGGATTGCGCTTGAGGATCAACTGATTGCCTTTTTCCCAGGTGGCAAGCCGGTAGGATCCGTTTGTCAGGATGTGCTCAGGCTCCGTCCAGGCAGTGCCAAAGGCTTCAATGGAACGTCGAGGCAGAGGTCGATAGGTCCAGAGGCCTGCCATCGCTGGGAAAAATCCAGCGGGTTGTGTAAGCCGAAATTCAACCGTGTAGTCATCCACTGCACGGACTCCGAGGCTATTGAAATCCTTGCTTTCTCCCTTATTGATCGCTTCGGCTCCTTCCAGAATGTAGAGGACGTAAGCGTAGGGTGAGGCGGTTTCCGGGTTGATGTTGCGACGAATCGCATATTCGATGTCATGGGCTGTGACGGGAACCCCATCGCTCCAGAAGACATCCTTGCGCATCTCGAAGGTATAGGTGCGGCTGTCTGCACTGGCTGACCATTTTGTGGCCAACTCCGGAATCACCTCATAGGTCTTTGGATCATAGTCGGTCAGGCCGAGAAAGAGTTGTTCAATGACCTCAATGGAAGAAGAATCCTGAGCCAACCCTGGGTCCAGAGTTGGGATGGCACTCATTTGAGGCAAGCGCAGAGTTTTTGTGATGTCCTGGGCGATGACAACAGGAGCGGAGAGCAGCAACAGCCCACCAAGCAGGCAAAGAGTTCGACGAACAGCAGCAAGCAGCATGGGAACCTCCACTGGAATCGTGATGATTATGATGAGGAACAAAGCCACAAAGTTACCCATCATGGCTCTGGAAAACAAGTCTGCTAACACAAGAAAGGCAACAACTGAGGCATGCGGGCTTAAAAGATAGCTAAGAAGCCAAGGCCCTTACCCTCTGCTGCTGGAGCATTTCCTTGCGCAGGGAAAGCTCACCCTGATATGGCAGTGGAATTCGCCGGATTTCCAACCTTCGATCGGGATGTACGATCACGATGTGATTGTTCTCGACCTGGGTCCAGATCTCCTCGTTTTGAGTCAGGGGTTCTGAGGCAACAACGAGGGCATTTTGGCTGTCATCTCGGCTCAGGCCGAACTCACAACGGCCCCCCTGTCTAACCTCCAGCGATCCCTTGATGCAAAACAGCGAAGCGGGCCGTGCTCCACGCCGTGTGACGAAGCGTGTAACGATTGTTGTCTGGCCGTTGGTCACCGCAAAATTGATGAAGGAATTGGTGATCGCTCCAGAGGCTTTGCGGAGATACATCAGACGCCGGATGGTAGCAATCATCGCCCGTTCCATTTCTGCAGCATCAGCAGTGTCATCAAAGCCAATCTCGTCGAGAAACAGGGCAAAGGCATGTTCAGAATCGGTCGTGCCGTTGATCATTGCATATGCTTTGTCGGACAGTTGGTTGATCAGCAAGCGCTTGAAGCGGGTGAATTGATCCAGACGACCATTGTGCATCCAGAGAAAGCGGCCGTATTGAAACGGATGACAGTTGGCTTCAGAGACGGGCATGCCGACCGAGGCATCTCGTACGTGAGCAAAGAAGTTCTGGGTGCGAATCTTTGAGGAAATGTGGGCCAGGTTGAGGTTGCTCCAGGCAGGTTCAATGCTTAGAAATGTCCCCGGTTCTGGATCATCAAAATCTGGATACCACCCTACTCCAAATCCATCACCATTGACTGGGCGCACCCTTTTCTTGGAGTACTTGCTTTGTTCGACTAGAGAATTTTCTGTACTGAAAATCAACGGACGCATCAGCGTCAGAGGACCAGAATAGGTCAAAAAACGACACATGGCTTACCCTTCGGTCAGTTGGCTTTGAAGAGCCTTGGGATGCGGTGGTGTTGGATGATGCGGATGGGGATGCTCGATTTCTGAAAACTTACCCAAGCGGATCCGCAGGAAGTGAAAAAGTTCTTGGGGAATGTTGACACCTTCGCAGCAGGATTCCAGTCCCTCAAAACCAGGTGAAGAATTCGCTTCGCAAATCTTGAAGTGATCATTGTCGAAGAGCAGATCAATCCCTGCCATATCAAGATTGAGAATATTTGAAGTCTGGGTGGCCAACCATTCGATTTCCGGAGCGATTTTGTATGGTTCGACCTTGCCTCCACTGGAGAAGTTGGCTTTGAAACCGCCGTCTCCGCTACGCCTTCGGAAACAAGCGATCGCTCGGCCTCCCAGAGTGAAAACACGTAGATCCATACCCTTCGAAGGTGCAATGAATTCTTGCATGATCATGTTCGCGTTGCGATTGGTTGATTCGATCAGATCCATCACATCACGGAAACTTCGCTTGGTTTCAGCGAGAAATACTCCAGATCCTTGGGATCCTGAGATCGTCTTGACGACTACAGGGAAACCAAGAGTGCGCTCAACCAGGCCAACGTCAACGGGAAACTTGGCCAGCATGGTCTTGGGAACAGGCAGGTTGTTCTGAGCTAGGATTTGCTGAGAAAAAAGTTTGTCTTTGACGATTTCGATACTGTTCGAATTATTGATCGTGTAGATGCCCAGCCGCTCAATCTGACGCAAGATGGCCAGCGTGAAGTAGGTGGTGCCAGCTCCCATTCGGGGCATCACAAAATCCGGTAGTTCGTGTTTCTCTCCATTAATCAGGATGCTTTTCTCATCTTCACGGGTGACAATTAAGTCAAATTGCTCTGGACGAAAGACTTCCAGCTTAATCCCGTCCGCTTCAGCTTCAGAGAGCAGACGATGAATTTCGTAAGCTTCTGGGCTTAGCTGGGTGAGGTCTTTGCGGTAAATGATCCAACCTTTCATGGTGTATGCTATTCCCGAAAAAGAGAAAGGGGTGAGGGGCCGTTCGAACAGCCTTTGTAATGAGAGAGAATTTCTCTAGCATGCTTTGAGAAAAGTTCCATTGAAAAGAATGCATCACTGCTGATTTCTAACTCCATCTGAACAAGTTTTTGTAAAGCTGGAAGCCGCTTGTTGAAATAACTGAAGAAATTATGATTTATGAAAAATAATATATTAAATCAAAATCGAGTTGTTTCTGAGAACCTAGCAAGCTTCAAAGTACCATTAGGATCGAAAGTACAACCCAGATTCTGCAATAAAAAAACTTGTTCAGTTCAATGAGAAATGGTGTGCCCATTTGACTTTGCCAAAGCCTCATCGCAAGGTGACGTGGTCTTCAAATTGATCCCTACCAAAATGAATATTTAATTTTTTGTTGAACTCACGATCAGGAGCTCTTCATGTCTTTGTTGCCCATCACAATTGAGCAGACCAATCAAATTCTTGAGGCTTTGCCCGAGGATCAGCAGCTTCATCTCTTTGCTCGTCACTATTGCCAGAATCTATCCCAGGTCCTTTGGCAGCGCTTTAGTGTGCGGGAGTGGTGTGTATTCCTTCAAGAGCGCTATCAGAACTTTTTGGTGGCAACGAAGCAGGAAGGGCTGATTCTAGTTGGGAAGGGAGAGGGACGAGCGACAGGTCGAATTGTGGTCGAAGTGCTCAAGCCTGACATGCAGTATCAATTGTTGACCCTGCTGGAGCTACTGCGTGATTTGGAATTACGGATCAAGCTGACCATTCACCCAGTCTTGCCTCTTCGCTACGAGGAGGAAGCGTGGCAAGTTCTTGCAGATGATCAGCAGTGCGAGAAGCTCTTCGACATGATTTATCTGGAAATAGAAGACACCGCCAACGAGGAGCGATTGTCTCAATTGTGTCAACGCCTGCCAGCCCACATTGATGCTCTACACAGTGTACGTGAAGACCTTGCCAAACTGCAGCAGATCCGCCCAAGACTGACCCAGTTGCTACAGAACAGCAACCAGTCTGCTGCTGAAGGACGTGAGGCCTGGATTCAGTTGTTGGAGTGGTTGCACGAAGACAACTTCTCACTCTTCGGTTTTGCTACCTATCATCACACGACTCAGGGAGTGCAGCTGGCAGAAGACTCCAGCCTTGGTCTACTGCATGATCATCAAGCGTGGAAAGCGGATTCCTTGCGAGAGACGCTACAAGCCTTGCTGTGGCAGGAACGGGAAGCTTCAGAATCTTTCATCATGGAAAGCCTGCGCTTTACTTCCCCATTGCAGCGTTTTGAGAACCTGTTGCTGCTGCGTCTCAAGTTTCCAGAAGCTGAGGGTTGGCGTGAGGAAATTCTCGTTGGCCTGTTGCGCAAGACCTCCTTGCAGGCTCGCAATCTGGAGACCCCACTGATCCGTGAAAAGATGCAGGCCATCTTCGAAGCCCGCCAGATGCGTCCCTATAGTTACAACTACAATGAGGCAATCCGGATTCTCAGTGGGATGCCCAAGTTCGCCCTGTTCCGTGCCCCTACTGCGGAATTACTCCAAATCATTGACACTCTGCTCTTCATTGACGATCCAAGCCGGATTCACTGCTTCCAGGTTGGTCAGCAATATGTCCGCAAGGGGGCCTCTCCCGCTTTGCATCTACTCGTAGTCTTGCCAAATTTGCTCTACACCCCAGCAAATGTGTTGGAAGTTGTGGCGTTCCTGCAGAGTGAAGTCCCTCATCAATCCAGTGAATATGTGCAGGCGTACGGTGAAGAAAAAAGCCGTGTTCATGTCTACTTCGAGTTGTCGCAAGGTAACTGGACTCCCAACTTAGCGACCTTGGAAAACGAACTAATTCGTCGGTTGAAGCCTTGGGAAGAACAGTTGCGTGATGCTCTCTCCGTCTCCACCCCGGGTCCGCAGGGTCTAGAAATCTTTGAGCGCTACTTGCCCCGTCTACCCAAGCAGTACAAGGTGCGAGTCACTCCCGAAATGGCAGCACAGGACTTGTTGGAGATCGAGCGGCTGAATCCAGATTCAGGAGTTCACTTCACGCTGAAGGAATTTCAACTGGCCAATGCTCTAGAGGAACCCGTTTCCTTATTGACGCTCTACAGCCGCAACCGCACCCACCTGATCAAGGTGATGCCGGTTCTACTGAACGCAGGTCTTTACGTAGTAGATCAACTGACAACACGCGTTGGCACTCCTCAGGGAGAAAATCTGGGCTTTATCCAGACCTTTCGTGTAACCCACCAAGACGGCAGCCAAATTGAAGAGGATGTCTATCGGCAGAGGCTCTGTGAGTTGCTGGGGGCCGTGTTCGCTCAGCGTAGTGAAAATGATCCACTCAATGCGTTGGTGTTGGCTGCCAACCTGGATTGGCGAGAGATCAACGTATTGCAGGCCTACCGTAATCTGTATCTACAACTGGGTGGCAATATCAGCCGTAACGTGGTCAACCAAGCTCTTCTACAGTATCCAGCAATTAGCCGAAATTTCTGCGAAATCTTCCGAATGCTCTTTGCACCCGATTCGCGTTACGGTGATCCAAGCCATCGTCGAGAGGTGCTCTTGCCACAGGTTCGGCGGCACTATCTGGATACTTTGCATCCGGTTCAGGAAATCAACCACGACCTAGCCTTTCGGCATCTGCTGAGTCTGCTGGAAGCCACCCTGCGAACGAACTTCTTTCAGAATACTGGTCGGCACAACACCCTGCTGGCGCTCAAGATCGCTTCGGGTCAGGTCGAGCAAATGCCCATTCCTACACCTTATCGAGAGATTTATGTCCATGATGTCAACCTTGAAGGGACACATCTACGATTTGGGCCAGTAGCTCGTGGTGGCTTACGCTGGTCAGATCGGCCAGAAGACTTCCGCACGGAAGTATTGGGATTGGTCAAAACCCAGCAGACCAAGAACGTGGTGATTGTTCCGGTTGGTTCCAAGGGGGGCTTTGTCATTAAGCAGTTGCCAAGCAGTCGAGAAGAAGCACAGGCTGTGGCCAAGGAGCAGTATCAACGCTTTATTCACGGATTGTTGTCGGTAACAGATAATCGGGACGCAGATGGACAAGTACGTCCTCCGAAGCAAACAATCTGCTATGACGATCCTGATCCCTATCTCGTTGTAGCGGCGGATAAGGGGACCGCAACCTTCTCTGATCTGGCCAACTCCGTTTCTGAAAAGACTGGATTTTGGCTGGGTGATGCCTTCGCTTCGGGGGGATCTCATGGTTACGATCACAAGGTTGTTGGAATCACAGCAAGGGGAGCGTGGGAATGCGTCCGTCTGCACTTCTTGGAGCGAGATCATGACATCCAGCAAGAGCTGACCACCGTGATTGGAATTGGAGATATGAGCGGAGATGTGTTTGGCAATGGGATGTTGCTCAGCAAGGCTTTACAGCTGAAGGCTGCCTTCAACCATCAGCATATTTTTCTCGATCCCAACCCAGACCCTGAGACAAGTTGGCAGGAGCGCAAACGCTTATTCGAACTACCTCGCTCTACTTGGCGGGATTATGCATCTGACCAGATCAGTGAAGGTGGTGGAGTATTTGACCGCCGTGCCAAGGAGGTTCAGCTGTCCTTGCCTGTTCGTGAGATGCTGCGCGTAGAGCGAGAGGTGATGACAGGTGAGGAACTCGTACAGGCCATCCTGCGAATGCCCGCGGATCTGTGCTGGTTCGGTGGGATTGGGACATATGTGAAGGCTAGTCCACAAAACCATCTGCAGGTTGGTGATCAAGCAAATGACTTAGTGCGAATCAACGCAGAAGAGCTACAGGTACGAGTAATTGGTGAGGGAGCCAATCTTGGTTTGACTCAGTCTGCACGGATCTCATTTCACCAGCAGGGTGGAGCATTGAACACGGACGCGATTGATAATTCGGCTGGTGTCAACATGTCGGACTATGAGGTCAACCTAAAGATTCTGCTGCAGTTGCTTTTGCGTGAGAGAGCGGTGGCCAATGTTGAGGAGCGTAACCAACTACTGGAGAATGCTACTGAGGAGGTTGCTGAATTGGTGTTGGCGAATAATCGTGGTCAACATCGTTTGATCTCCATGGATCAGCTTCGATCTCGCCAGGATTTTCGGGCGTATCGCCAGTTGATTCACCTGCTGATTGAACGGGGAATGAACGCCCGCAGCGAATACATTCCAGACGTAAGGCAACTGGATCAACTGGAGCAAAGCGGAGAGGGACTGCCACGTCCGGTTTTGGCTGTCCTACAAGCCTATGTTAAAATGTACCTCTATGATGAGTTGTTGGCGGCTTCACTAATTCCTGAATTCGTGGGCGACGAAACCTCAGCGCTTTATGATGAACTCTACTTGGGATACTTGCCGGGTTCCTTTAGAGGTCGATTCCCTGAGGAAGTCCTGCAGCGTCATCCTCTACGACGAGAGATCATTGCCACTGTGTTGACCAATCGTTTGATCAACCACGCTGGCTGTGCGTTTTTCTTTAATTTGCAGTCAAGCAGTGGATGTGATCTGACCACATTGGTGGAGGGATATCTTGCCTTGGAAGCCAGCCTAGAACTACCAACTCTGCGAACGCAGTTGCTGGAGGCATCAATCATTGAGCAATTCCAGCAAGCGGGAACCCCTGATTTAATCATGCTGACTGTGGCAGTCCAGCGGATACAAGCGATTAGTTAGTGATAAAAATTTGCAAGTCATTGGCAGACATCCCAGGGAAAATAAGCCAATAAATCTATTTTTCCAATAGCTTTTACATTGCAAAAGAGAAAGGCGGTCTGCCTCCATCAAGATATTTCTTTTAGGATTGTCACCCTTCCGCTGAAGAGTGAAGGGACCGACCTAAAAAATCATTAAAGAAATCTCGATGGTAGTCGTCAAAGGTATTATGCAGATCCCCTGATCAGGACAAGCAATTCTGCCAGCATAAAATTGTTGCACAAAATTCATTGCGACCTTACGATATTCGATCGAAGTTAGTAAACAGTAAGAAAAAATCATTCACAAAAGACGCAAGCTCCCCAGTTTCCATAAATGCACAAAAAGACGCCGAAGAAGAAATGACAAATAAAAAACAAGAAGAACAATTTAGTTCAATTTTACAGGATGTTACATAATAGATGTTTTTTCTTAAATCTATTAACTGCTCTTTCATGGCTGCTAAACTTGCGTCTGCTGCGGCTTTGTCTGATAGACAAACATTAAGTTTCATTGCTGTAGAATCTGCTGATATTTGGAAACGCAGAATGTAACTACACTGCAACAAACTTTGCGGAATAGTTGCGTATCTGGAAAGTGAGAAATTACTGTTTGACCTCCAGTTAAAAGAATGGGCGTTGTCTTTGATTGTTAACAAAGGCTGTCGCCGTAATAGGAATCTTTGAACTTGAGGAC
>CAJXNF010000034.1 GCA_913056375.1 uncultured Pseudomonadota bacterium
CCTCCCAAAACCCGAAGGAAAACCCTTAACATGCCTCCAGCTGAAAACGACAAGCCGCTCTCTTTTGTCGAGAATCGCAATCTGCGAGAGCATCCGACAGAAACTAACGCTCCCGCCTTCCGGCCAGATCCCCTGTCTGTGGATCGTAGTGAAGCACTGGAGGCGATGAATCATCATGCACAGGAGCAGATTGATCGACTTCAGGAACAAGCCCAATTATTACTTCGGCAGGCCCAGGAGATTGAAGCACGTGTGCGACTCGCAGAACAGATCGCCAAGGCCCAGTATCGGTTCACGCCGGTGTTGCTGCAACCCTACCATCTCTACGAAGCTGCCCAATCCAATAGTCATGTCCTCAGCCTGATTGGTCCTGAGGAGTGGAGTAATTCCTGTCCTTATGGTTCCTATCTGGCTTGCGTGCGTCAGTTGGGAGATGGCACCTGGGAACCTCTAGAGCAGGGTGATGCATTCGAAACTTTCCAGACACTGCCTGCACCTTAGCCTAGCCCTTGCATCGGCGTTGTTCAGAAGTTGAACCAGCTATAAACATACGGATAAATGAATCAAGAAGAACAACGCACGCTCTCGCTCTTCGAGGCCGTTGATGGCAATGAGCGCATCAGTCAGCGCCAATTAGCCCAAGAGCTTGGGCTTTCCTTGGGATTGACCAACGCCTTCCTGCAAACAGTGCTTCACAAGGGTTGGATCCGCGCTCGTCATGTCAGCGCAAGGCGCTGGGCCTACTTCCTGACACCAGAAGGCTTCCGAGAGAAAAGTCGCTTGACGATGAATTACCTGCGGCGAACGATGCATTCGTTTCAGGAACTCAAAACCCTCATCCTCCAGCATTTCACTGAACTTGAGTTGCAGGGCTGCCAGCGCATTCACTTGTGCAGTGAAGGAGATCTGCAAGAAATCATTCGTCTTTGCCTGCCACTTTCCAAACTGGAATTGTCTGCCTCCACGGGTCCTGATGAGTTGCTCAAGCGACCGCTACCAATTCTGGCTCGGGATGAGCGGATGTTTCTGGCTGTTCTACAAGATCAGGGACCTTTGATCCTGCATCTGCAGCAACACGGCTGGAAGGCGGGTCAACATTTTGTCTGTCTCTACTGAGCAGTGGATTCAGACATCTCTGCCTCACCTTCTCTCCACTTGGGGTTACTGAAGGAACTACCCACTGAAGCACTGGCCGGCTGGGGTTGTGTGACCCCGTTTTGGGGTGGCAAGATGGCAGATCCCTTCTCAGCAGAGCAAGCGACGTTTGTGGTACAGCCAGAGGATTTGGTGGCTCTCAAGCAGTGGCTGACTACAGTTGGGCTGACCAAGTTGGAGCGACAGTTGAAGGTGCTCGGCATCGAAAGAGGCAGTACCGAAGTCGCCGAGGTAGTGAGCCGCCAGTTTGTTCTGCAAGGAAGCCCCAATGGTTCTCACGACTCCCTCTTCCTGACTGCCTGGAAAGGTACACGTTCTCAACGTAAATTAGGCTTTTCCAGTCGCTTGTCTTCGTCTAACGAATCAAAATAATCCCTGCCAGCTTGATGAGGAAGAATTGACTGTTGTTGGTATCTTCCTTACCGTTCCCTTCTATTTTTCAAATAGTTGCTTGTTACTTTCTATAAGAAATAATTATGAAAGCTTGGTTGGACGAACTAGTTGATGGAATCTACCGTGGGCTTTTTGCTCTGATTGTCCTGTTCGTACCTACTTTGGCGCTCGGTGAACTAGTCAAGGTGATCTTTCCAGCAGAGTATCACGGTTGGTCCTTTCTTGGAGTGCTTTGCGCCTATTTCCTGCTGCTCTATCGACTGCGTCATCGGTTGCCCTACTGGCGGGATGAGGAGCCAACCGACTCCTGACGGGGTTGTGCTGTAAACCTATTTTCAACACGAATTCATTGAATGAAAGGATTCGCATGAGTGACAATGCACGGATTGATATTAGAGGTAAGTCAGTGGATTTGCCGATTGTGGAAGGCAGTGAAGGTGAATTGGGACTGGACATCAGTAAACTGCGTGCGCAGTCCAAGGCAATCACGCTGGATCCAGGCTATGTGAACACAGGTGCGTGCACCAGTGCGATTACCTTTCTGGACGGTGAAGAGGGAATTCTACGTTATCGAGGTTATTCCATAGAGGAGTTGGCAGAGCATTCCAACTTTCTGGAAGTGAGCTACCTCTTGATTTATGGTGATTTGCCAACGGTGGAACAATTGGAAGAGTTCCGGCGTAACGTCACGATGCACACGATGCTTCACGAGGATTTGCGCCACATTTATGAGGCATTTCCAAAGGATGCTCACCCAATGGCAATTCTCTCCTGCATCGTTTGTGCGCTCTCCACCTTCTACGATGACTTCAGCCATCGTGATCAGAGTGCGGTCGATCTTGCAGTTTGGCGACTCGTGGGCAAGTTGCCTACGATTGCTGCTTGGTCCTACAAGAAAAATATCGGTCAGCCCTTTGTCTATCCAAAGAATCACCTCGATTACTGTGCCAACTTCCTGAACATGATGTTCAGCGTACCCGCTGGACCTTATGAAATTCCTGAAGTGTTTGCCAAGGCGCTCAACGTGCTCTTCATTTTACACGCTGATCATGAACAGAACTGCTCCACATCAACAGTACGCTTGGTGGGAAGCAGCCAAGCCAACCTGTTTGCTTCGATTTCATCAGGGATTGCAGCGCTCTGGGGGCCACTGCATGGTGGGGCAAATCAGGCAGTGCTGGAAATGCTGATGCAGATTCAGAATGATGGCGGTGATGTGCAGAAATTTGTGAATCTTGCCAAGGACAAGAATTCGAATTTCCGCCTGATGGGCTTTGGCCACCGAGTCTATCGCAATTTTGATCCACGGGCCAAGATCATCAAGCGCTATGCTGATGAAGTCCTCAAAGTTGTTGGGGTGCAGGATCCTTTGCTGGATATTGCCAAGCAACTGGAGGAGGCTGCATTGCAAGACGAATACTTCGTTGAGCGCAAACTCTATCCAAACGTCGACTTCTACAGCGGGATCATCTACAAGGCGATGGGCTTCCCGATTGATATGTTCACTGTCCTATTTGCGATGGGGCGAATGCCGGGCTGGATCGCGCACTGGATCGAAATGCACAATAGTGATGCCAAGATTGGGCGACCTCGACAGATCTACACAGGTCCAACACAGCGTTCGTATCAACAGATCAGCCAGCGCTGATTCTACCTCTCCAGGAGTCGCACAACTGTGCGGCTCCATCCTGCCTTTCCCTCATTTCACTCGTAGTTGTGCCACGAGAACTCGTGGATGACCTTGCAAGTCCTGGCAAAATTCAACCAAGTTCCACGCCTCGGTTTCTTTGATGAGCCTGGTCAAAGTCGGTTGTTGATCGTATCCAATCTCGACAATCAGCAAACCTCCGGGTCGTAGCAGACGAGGACCCTGCTGGAGAAATTCCCGATACCAGAAAAGACCGTCTTCACCGCCATCCAGCGCCAGATGCGGTTCAAATTGGCTGACTTCAGGACTCAACCTCGTAATCTCTGTAGTTCGAATGTAGGGAGGGTTGCTTAGAAGTGCGTCAAACTGATGGGCCGTAGATATAGTTGCAAAACCGTTGGACTGGAGTAATTGTAACCGATTCTGACGTGGTTTAAGGAGCAGTAGGTGTTCCTTACAATTTTGCTGAGCCACTTGGAGTGCGGTCGTGCTTTGCTCCAGACAAAGCCAATCCAGTTGTGTGCGTTCTGCACAGAGTGACAACGGGATGGCCCCAGTACCTGTGCCAAGTTCCAGTAGTCGTAGAGGGTGTTGGGGAAGGTGATTGAGCGCGGCTTCGATCAGCGTTTCTGTGTCAGAACGTGGAATGAGAACGCCTGGAGCAACACGCAGTCGAAGAGACCAAAAATCTCGGTAGCCCAAGAGATAGGCGACAGGACACCCCTGGCCACGCTTACGAACTATTTGTCGATAGTCCGCTCGTTCTGGTTCTGTCAGGGGCCGATCGGCTTGTAAATACAGTTGCAGGCGCTCGTAACCCAGGACATGAGCAAGTAGCAACTCTGCATCCAATCGTGCAGTAGCCAGTTGTTTTTCACGGAAGTAGTCCGTGGTCCAACGCAAAACGGCTTCAATTGTCCAGGTGTCTGGGGTTTCAGGCACGCTGAGATTCGGTTGCTCCGACTGACTCGTCGGCTTCTTCAGATGTTTCTGAGGATTCTTCCGCAGCAGCTTTGTTCGGGGTGGGTTCCTTGAGGAAGCGCCCCATCAGGCTATTCATGGCCTCTTGAACTCGCTTGACTTGCTCCATGGACTGCCCCACTAGCCGATCCGAAGTTCGTTTGGCTTCAATCGCAATCGAAGATTCCTTGACAGAGATATCCCCATTGACAGCAACCCAGGCTTTCCGGCGTGTAAAAAATTCTAAGTAGCCGCTGATCTGAGCAATCCGGCGTCGACAATCGGACATTCGCAGCTTGAGGCGTTGGCTGAAAGATTCCGACGGATCTTGTTGTTTCATCTGGAGAAAGCCTGCGATAGCTCTCTCGTAAAAGCGCTTTGCCTGCTGAAATTTCTCTTCTGCATTTTTCCACTCCAGCACAAAGGCATCTTGTTCAGCTAGGCGAAATAGGCACCAACCCTGGTTGCGATACATATCGGGTGTGGTCTTGTTGCGCAATTCGGCAGATTTACCAAATTTTTCGAGAGATTCGACAAAGTGCTCTAACTTCAACAGTTCAAATCCTTCACGATAGTACTGTTGAGATAGCTCGGAGGAAGCGGCAGGATCAGTCATGGTTGATTTAGATTTTATGGGCAAGGGTAGGTGCCGGGAGGAACAATCAATTCGGGATGCCGAACAATGGTTGTCGACTGTCCTGTTGTAAAATGATAAGTGACTCGCTCTTCAGAAATGAACAGAAACTCTGGAGCACTTTCTTCCCAGCCGGCATTGCGTCGAAACTCCCTTTCATAGACAACTCGGCAGAGATAATCAATTTGCTGCTGTTGCATGGTGGGATAGAGCAGGGAACGAGGAGACTGCTGACAAGCGCCGATAGTGAGGAGGATCAGGATGGTCAGCCAAGGGGCTTTTAGAAAAGACATGAACGTTGCCTGTGCTCAAAAACAACGGCGAGAAATCAGGAAGAAGCTTCCTGCACGGCTGCTGTTGATGGAAGCTCTTCGTCTTCAGGAATGTCTACGGGGCCCGATGATTCAGGGCCGGGATCAACGCGCCACTGACGATAGCCATATTGCACAGCATTGGCAATCTGGCGGGCGAAGCGATCACGCCCAAAGCGTTGGGTCTGCTTGCGCAACTGAACTGGATCGAAGTCCTCCCACGTCTGCTCCATTTGCTCAATAGCAGCACAGAGGGCATCAACACGGGCTTCCTTGAAAAAAATACCAGTCTGTTCGTTAACAGTCTCCAGGGCACCGCCACCTGCAAACGCCAGCACCGGAGTACCCGCTGCCTGAGCTTCCAAAGGTGTGATGCCAAAGTCGTCAATCCCTGGAAAAACAAAAGCTCGTGCCTGCTGATAAAGCGCTGGAAGTTCGTGAGAGGCCCGGTCTCCCAGGAACTCGATATTTGGTTCGGCAATGGATTGGCAATATTCCTGATCCTGACCCGTACCAACAATTTTCAAGGGTAGTCCCAAACGGTTGAAGGCTTCGATTGCCAAGTCAACCCGCTTGTTTGGTGCGAAGGCCCCAACCATCAGGTAATAGTCCTGCTTGCTCACCGGTCCTTGCGGTACAAAGGCTTCTAGATCAACAGGTGGATAGACAACTTGAGACTCACGGTCGTAATATTCCAGAATTTTTTGACGAATGTTACGACTGTTGCAGAGGAACGTGTGTACTCGCTTGGCGCTGGACTTGTCCCATTCTCGCAGATAAGGCCGCATTGCCTCTCCACCGAGGCGCTGTAAGCGAGAGGTTTGCATTCGCCGGAAGTAGAGGTCGAAAGAGTCCCAGATGTAGCGCATGGGGGCGTGTACGTAGGACAAGTGGTAGGTGTTGGGTCCCACGCGAACACCCTTGGCTGCACAATGACTTGAACTGATGATGACGTCGTAGTCACTGAGGTCAAAAGCTTCAATCGCTGTTGGAAAGAGCGGCAAAAAGTAGCGGTAGTGCTTGATGCCTCCAGGAATGTGCTGCAGGAAAGATGTGTAGATCGGCATCTCCGCAATTGTAGGTGAGACGCTACCTGTCTGATGCACAAGCGTGTAGAGGTCTGCCTGGGGAAAAAGTTCACAGAACACCTCTAGGCACTTCTCTCCGCCACGCATACCGGTCAACCAATCGTGAACCAGGGCAATTCTTCGACCTTCCAGTAACGCCATCCTGTTTCTTTCTGAAGATTATTGGAGTTTGTAAACCAGTGAAAGGTATCCGTCCCTGCCCAAATCTGCAACCAGAATCGTCCCTGTAATTATGCCATCTCCGACTGCTTCCAAGTGCTTTTGGATTCGTCTTCAACAACTACGCTTCCACGCCCATCATGGAGTACTGCCAGAAGAAGCCACTTTGGGACAACGCTTTGTACTGGACTTGGAGTGTGCGTTCCATCCGCCATCAGAACCTTGGACTGATGAATTGTCGCACACGGTATCCTACGCAGAGCTTTGTGAGCAAATCCGTGAGCTTTGTGAACAGCGTAGATTCAAGTTGCTGGAGTCACTAGCCGATGCGATTGTTGAACGTCTCCGCGCAGAATTCCCAAAGCTTGAGTACATCCGAGTCTGCCTACACAAGCCCTCCGTTCCTCTAGCAGCTTTATTGGATGAGGCTGCCGTAGAGCTTCGCTGGTGTAGTGAGGCATGGCCAAACTCCCTGGCTTCTTCTTGATGTTTTCAAATCCCAATCTGCTCGATCTAGCGCCTCTGAAAAGGTGATACTTGCTGACCCAATCGAGATCTGATCTACTGATTTTGTTCACCTACTATCTTCTCGCTTGGAAGCAGTCATGAAACTCCGAGTTGCTGCCGCAACACTAAATCAAACCCCACTGGACTGGCCCGGTAATCTTCGCCGCATTCGTCAGGCAATTGAACAGGCACGTCAGCAAGAAGTGCAACTGCTACTGTTACCAGAGCTTTGTTTGACAGGATATGGCTGCGAAGATGTTTTTCATGCGGAACAGCTGCATGATTATGCTTGGGAGCAACTGTTGTCACTGCTACCGCTCACCAATGAGATGGTCGTTGTCCTTGGGGTGCCGTTGCGTGTTCGCAAGCAGACTTACAATGCAGCAGCAGTACTGGCGCAACAGCAGTTGGTGGGGTTAGCCTGTAAGCAGACGTTGCCTCAGCACGACTTGTTTTATGAGCCACGCTGGTTTCAGCCTTGGATGCCAGGCAAGCAGGAACTGCTGGAGCGGGATGGTCTGCAAGTGCCGTTTGGAGATATCTGCTTTGATCTGGGGGGTGTGCGAGTTGGGATGGAAATCTGTGAAGACGCTTGGGGCACCTCCCGCCCAGCTCAACGCCTGGCTTCTCAGGATGTGGATCTGATCCTCAATCCAAGCGCCAGTCCATTCAGTTTTGGCAAGATTCAGTTGCGTCAGCAATTGGTCACAGAGTCCGCCCGTTCGACGGCTACGACTTACCTCTATGCCAATCTGCTGGGAAATGAGGCCGGCAGAATCATCTACGAAGGTAGCACTTTGATTGCTCATGGTCGGCAGGGCATGGTAGCCTCCGGCCGTTACTTTTCCTTCACAGAATTCCAGATGACGACGGCAATTGTCGATCTGCGCCTGACACGTCTGGATCGTAGCAAGCTACCCGTTCGGGCTACATCAGAGCCCTCACCTCACTGCATTTTCTGCCCGTTTTCCTGGAAATCTTTACCCATTTCTCTGAAATCTACAGCGAAGCCATTGGCGCCATCTCCGAGTAAGCATGAGGAATTTACTCACGCAGTGAGTCTCGGACTGTGGGACTATCTACGCAAGAGTCGCAGTCGTGGTTTTGTGGTTTCAGCCAGTGGTGGTGCGGATTCTTCCAGTCTGGTGGTATTGGTTTACCTGATGTTGCGTCTTGCTGATGAAGAAATGGGCCGTGCCAAGCTGATCGAATACCTGACAAGGCTCTGGTCAATGGACCTACCAACCGATATTTCACTCACAGAGTTGATGTCACGCTTATTGCTAACCATCTACCAGTCAAGTGAGAATTCTTCAGCAACTACACGGTCTGCTGCACGCACAGTCTGTGAATCGGTCGGTGCCCGACACTTCGAATACGATATCCAACCCTTGCTGGATCAACACCGTGGTTGGATGGAGCAGCAACTGGAACGACCGCTGGACTGGCAGCAAGACGATTTGGCCTTGCAGAACATTCAGGCTCGGGTCCGGGCTCCAGGAGCTTGGTTTCTGACGAATCTTCACGGTGCACTGCTGTTATCCACTAGTAATCGGAGTGAGGCTGCTGTGGGTTACGCAACCATGGATGGGGATACGGCAGGAGGGCTTAGCCCGCTTGGGGGCATAGATAAAGCCTACCTGCGCGAATGGTTGCGTTGGTTAGAAAAAGAAGGATTGCCAACGATCGGCCCGCTACCCTTTTTGCATTGTGTGAACGAACAGGAACCGACAGCAGAATTACGACCACTTGCTGCAGCACAGTCAGATGAAGATGATCTGATGCCCTATCATGTGCTGGATGCAATTGAGCGTGCGGCAATTCGAGAACACCGCTGGCCACTGGAAATTTGGCAAGATCTGCAGGAGCGTTTTTCGGAGATTTCGCCGGTTCAGCTAGCACATTATACAGAGCGCTTTTTCCGTCTCTGGTGTCGCAACCAGTGGAAACGAGAGCGTCTGGCACCGTCCTTTCATTTGGACGAAGAAAATCTGGATCCAAAAACATGGTGTCGCTTCCCGATCCTTTCGGGAAACTTTGAGACTGAGTTGGAAGCCCTCAGGGCTACCGCACACCCAACCTCCCTAGACTCGTAGGAGTATTGCTTCATGGAACAGGGAACCCTAATCGGTAACATCCTTGCCTGGGTGTTACTGGTGGTCGCAATGACCTTCGACTTCGTCAACTTTAGCCTAGATATTGGTAAGCTGAGCTACTTTGTTGATGTACCCTCTTTGATGATTGTTTTTGGAGGAACGATCGCCTCCACCTTCATTCTCCACCCGATGGATGAAGCAAAGACTTTTGGCAAGAGCATTGGGGTCACCTTTAAGCCAAATAACGTACAGTTGGTAGAGACTCTGACCCTGATTGTCGACGTTGCAAAGATCGCTAGAAAGAACATTCTTGCTATCGAAGACGCTTTGCCCAGCATCGAAAACCTCTTTCTCCGCAGTGGATTGCGGCTGGTTGTGGACCGAGTCGACCGACAGGCAATCGTTGATATGATGTCTCACGAAATGAAGTTCACCATGGCCGGCAAGGACAGTGAGGCAGCTGTACTTGGGACGATGGGTTCTCTCTGCCCTGCCTGGGGGATGTTAGGAACACTCGTCGGCTTGGTGCTTCTGCTCCAGAACTTGGACGATCCCTCTGCGATTGGTCCTGCGATGGCGGTTGCTTTGATCACGACGTTCTACGGGTCGCTCTTTGCTAACGTCATTTTTAATCCTGCCAAAGGAAAACTTGATATCTACAATGCTGAGTACAAGACGTTGATGGAGATGATCAAGGACGGTGTGCTGTACATTGAGCGTGGTGAGCGACCAGATTTCATCGAGTCTGACTTGATGAACTACCTTCCACCCGACAAGAAGGCAATGTACGAAGCGCTGAAGTTTGAAAACCAAGGCGGTGGCGGCGAAGGCTGATCTCGCTGACTACCCCAAGTTGGAGAATGCATGGGACAAATCATCGATTCCGACGATTGCCCGATATGTGAGGAATTCAAGGACGGCTGGATTTTTACGTATGGAGATCTGGTCACCCTACTGCTGTGCTTCTTCATCCTGCTCTTCTCACTCTGCAAGATCGACGATCACAAGCTCAAGCAAATCTCTGATAGTTTCCGTTCGCTTCCGCCAGGAAGCCCGTTTCTTTTCAGTGGGCGATCTTCTAACTTGGAGCATGCAGCTCAGGAGTTGGAAAAGATGGATATGCCCGACAGCGTGAACGTAAGTGCAGGAAAAGAAGGGGTTGAAGTCTCCTTCAGCCGAAATGTTGCTTTTGCCCAGGGATCCATCGAGTTGAGCCGGGAAGTCAAGGAGACCATTGACAAAATGTTACCAACGATTGGCCCGCTGCCCAACGACATCCTGATTTCAGGACATACGGATCCGACTGATGTCAATGATCGCTTCCCATCGAACTGGGAAATGTCGATTGGCCGAGCCAGCGCGATTGCGACCTATTTGGAATCGAAGGGAATTCCAACCAAGCGGATTCAAGTAGCTGGTTTCGGTGATTCCCGTCCACGCTTCTTCGGTGACACAGCTTACAAGCGCTCGCTCAACCGTCGTGTTGAGATCCTGCTGATGCCTGAAGACATGCAGCGCTGATTCCCTAAACCAACGGATACGAACTGCATGGGTATTCCAATTGATGAAGAAGATTGTCCGGTCTGTGAGGAGTTCAAAGATGGCTGGATTTTCACGTACGGAGATCTGGTTACCTTACTGCTGTGCTTCTTCATTCTGCTCTTCTCAATGTGCAAGTATGAGATTGAGAAGTTCAAGAGTGTTGCTGAAAGCTTTAAGCCCTTGCCGGCGGGTACTCCATTCATGGAGGAGGGTAATGACTCCGTGGTGGAGCAAATCTCCAAGAATGTTGAAAATACCGAGCTGGGCGACAGCACCAACGTAACGGCAGAATCTCGAGGCGTAGTTGTCTCCTTCAGTGCCCAGGCCTTCTTCGAGCCAGAATCCAGCGAATTGACAGCGGACGCCCGCAAAGAACTTCAGCGCTTTGCTCAATTGCTCTTCCTACTGCCCAACCCAATCCAGATTGAAGGCCACACCGACAACACCCCACTGACAAAATGGTCTTCAGGCTGGGAACTGTCTGGTGCTCGTGCGGCTCGAGTTGCAAGATTCTTGATCGAAACGGGCCTGGAAGCGGATAAGGTGACGGCTAAGGCCTTTGGGGCGAATCGTCCGCGTTTCCGCAATGACTCCGAAATTCAGCGTGTTCTCAACAATCGAGTAGAATTGATCATCCTGCCGGTCGAAGAGTAAACACAATCTAACCTGCCCCTGTCTTTTTTCACTCGCACCTCCGCTCTCTTCTGCTAGCCTGTAAAGCTTTTCAAAGTTTCCTCTGCCAGTCACGCCTTCCTAAGTTCAATCTGCATGGAACTCACCGCCGAACAGCGGGACATTGTCGATTTTCCCTTACGCCACGGAGAAATCCTGAAAGTGGTGGCCTTTGCAGGAACCGGCAAAACCACTGTCCTTGAACAATTTGCCCGAGCCCGCCCGAGTCTCAGGCTACTTTATGTAGCCTTCAACAAGTCTGTCCAGCAGGAGGCTGAGCAGCGTTTTCCTGCAAACGTGCACTGTCGCACGATCCACTCGTTGGCCTGGCGTAGTGAAGGGCTTCGATTTCGGCACAAGCTCGTTAATCAGATACGCGCCAATCAAGTGATGGACTGGTTGAATCTGGACCAGCACGAGGTTGCTCGCTTTGTGATTGATACTTTGCAGAATTTTCTTGTATCGGCCGATCCTCGACTCCATAGCGCCCACGTACCAACCATCGCTCGGACTCACTTTGGTCCTAAGCATTTGCCAGATTTTGTGCAACAAGCACGTGAGTTGTGGGTGCGCATGAGTGATCCACAGCATGAAGTACCGATGCTGCATGATGGCTACCTCAAGCTTTTTCAGCTTTCAAAACCTGAGCTGCCCTACCACATTATTCTGCTGGATGAAGCTCAGGACACGAACCCTGTAACAGCCCAACTACTGCTGCAACAGACTTGTGCCAAGATCATGGTGGGAGATCCGCATCAGGCCATCTATCAGTTTCGGGGAGCTATCGATGTGCTCTCCAAAGTACCCGTGAACGCTACGCGTTACCTGACCCAGTCCTTTCGCTTTGGCCCTACCATCGCCCAGGCTGCGACCAGTGTATTGCGTCAGTTCAAAGCAGAGTCTAATGCTATCCGAGGTGCAGAGAAAACCGATCAACTTGGTAGAGTGCAAGGCAGTCCTTTTGCCTACCTGGCACGCACGAATGCAGCTCTTTTCGACCAGGCCACCCAATACCTGGGACTACGCAAGTTTGGCTTTGTCGGTGGAGTACAGGGCTATCAGCTGCCTGTGATCACGGAAACCTGGAAGTTGTTTGAAGGACGCAAGAAAGAAGTACGAGACTCTTATCTGAAGACCTTTAGTTCCTATGAAGCACTAAGGGACTACGCCACTCAAGTGGAGGACTTTGAGTGGCTTGGACGCTGCCGGTTGGTGGAAAAACACCAGGGAATGATTCCAGAGTTGGTCGAGGAAATGTTGGAACAGTCAGTTGCTCAGGAGGAGGCCGAAGTTCTCTTCTCTACAGTGCACAAGGCCAAAGGATTGGAGTTTGCCCAAGTGTTTCTGGCAGATGACTTCCCAGTGCTGGTACGTGAAGGACGTCCCTTGCCACGGGAAGAACTCGCCACCGAAGAGGTCAATATGATCTATGTGGCAGCTACCCGAGCAATCGACCGCTTGCAGCCCAACTCTCGCCTCCAGAGCTTTCTGGATATCTGCTGAATTCGCTACAACTCAATGGTGGAAGAGCCGAATCTTGGAGAAGGCCATGGTCATGCCATACTCATTGGCGGCTGTGATGACCTGCTCGTCCCGGTTGCTTCCTCCGGGCTGTACCACATACTTCACACCATGCCGAGAGGCCTGATCCAAGTTGTCTCGGAAAGGGAAGAAAGCATCAGAAGCGAGAGCCACCCCCTGGAGCTGAGTGAGCCATTCCTGTTTTTGCTCAGAATCCAGCAAGGGGGGAGGTTGATGGAAGAGCTGGAGCCATGCTTGTTTTTCTGGTGGCGTCATTTCCCCTTCAATGTAGGCTACTCGCGCATTTGTACGGTCCACCGCTTTCACTCCATCCGCAAAAGGTAGGGACCGCACCTTAGGATGTTGCCGCAGAAACCAGAGATCCGCCTTGCGCCCAGCAAGCTTCGTACAGTCAATACGGCTCTGCTGGCCTGCTCCAATGCCAATCATCTGTCCATCCAGTGCATAACCAACCGAATTGGACTGCGTGTACTTCAGCGTGATCGCAGCGAGTACCAGATCACGTTGAGCGTTGGTGGGTAGGCTCTTGTTCTCAGTAACGAGCTCCCCCAGTAAGTTCTCAGCGTTCAGCAGCAGATTATTTCGCTGTTGTTGAAAGACCACCCCATAGATTTCACGAAATTCCTCATCCGGGGCTGTATATTCAGGATCAGCCTGTAAGACCACATAACTACCACCCTTTTTGGCTTTCAGGATTTCCAGAGCCTCTGGCTCAAACGCTGGTGCAATCAGGCCATCAGAAACCTGGTTACGAATGATCTTTGCCGTCGAAAGGTCAACCTTGCGACTCAGTGCGATGAAGTCACCAAAGGACGATAAGGGATCGGCACCCCGTGCCCGTAGATAGGCCACAGCCAACTCGCTCAGGTCCTTACCCTGGCAATCATAGACTTCCTCAAGAACCTCACTAAGCGGAGTGCCAACAGCAGATCCTGCTGGACTCACATGCTTGAAGGAAGCTGCAGCGGCCAGGTTCAGGGACTGATCCAACTCCCAAACCAACTGCCAGGCGTTCAGGGCATCCAGGAGGTTGATGTAGCCGGGTCGACCATTAAGCACCTCAAACGGTAACGGAGATTGCCTTGTTGACAGCAGGGCTGCTGGTTGCTGATGCGGATTACAGCCATACTTCAGAGGAAACAGGGGGTGATATGAACGTTGTATGGTCATGACAAAGTCTTTTTTCAAGATAGAGTTGAATCAGAACGAGGAATCAAGCAGGTGATGAGGGTGGCGCGGTTATAAAAGGCATTTTGCCAGGAGGCTGAGTGGTATCATTGGGGATCTGAGCCTGCATGCGCCAGAGTACCAAGCCCGTTAAGGCCGCAGCAATCGTCAGGGGCCATTCCAACCCAATCCAGTCAGCTGTGGTCCCAACCAACAAAGCACCGATAGCTGGCCCTCCCCGAAGAACCAGACCATAAAGACTGAGCAGGCGCCCACGGAACTGTGACTCCACCTCCAACTGCAGCATGGTTTGGGTTGAGATGCCACTGACCATCAGCAACAAACCACATCCCGCTACAACGATCACAGCAAGCACAAACGATGGACTCCAGGAGAGAATGGCCAGCAGCAAACACAAGCCCCAGGCAGAAAAACGAAAAATTCTTGGTAGCGCTTCGTGAGGTTGCTGACTCATCCAGAGGCTACCAGCAACG
>CAJXNF010000035.1 GCA_913056375.1 uncultured Pseudomonadota bacterium
GCCGTCAGTTGGCACTGATCACCAATGGGCTGATTGAACTACAAACCCAAAAATTATCCAGAGCTGGGCTAGCCGATTACTTCCAAGAACACGTCTATTGCTCCGATCAATATGCTTGGGCTCATCAAAAACCTTCTCCGCACATGCTGAACCAAGTCCTGGAGAAGTGCGACATGAGTCCTGAAGAAACTGTGTTCTTTGGGAACGCTTCGATTGATGTGCTCGCCGGCAACATGGCTGGGGTGACCACTGTCGCAGTCGCTGAGTTTAATAACCCTCGTGAGCTACGATTACTGACAGCTGATTACCATCTTAGTGAGTGGCCAGCAGAGATCTGACTCAACTTGCATTCGCGATCCTCACAACTGGAACTCCTGCTTTTCTTCCTTCACTCCTAATCAATTCCTTTGAATGAAATTAGAACACGGTTGGCGCATGCCTGCTGAATGGGCCCTTCATCAATGTTGTTGGATCGCTTGGCCATGCAGAGAGGCAACGTTTCATGGTAGGTTTGAAGAAGCAAAGAGAGATGTAGCTGCAGTTGCACGGAGCATTGCCAGTGCTGAAAACGTCAAATTACTTGTTAGAGAAGCAGATTTTGAGGAAGCCACTCAACTTTGTGGGCCTGCTGTGCAGCTTGTCAAATTTGAACTCAGTGACTCTTGGACAAGGGATTCTGGGCCCAGCTTTGTCTTAAATGAACTCAATGAATTGGCGGGAGTTGACTGGTACTTCAATGCCTACGGAAGTCTTGCTCTTCAAGAAGATGGTTCACCTGTTTCAGATCCTGAATTCGCTAATGATCAAACTTTGGCAAAACGGATTCTGGAGAATGAGGAAATTCCCCGTTTGATTGCTCCCTTGGTTTTGGAGGGAGGCAGCATTCATGTGGACGGGAGAGGGACTCTGCTTACCACGGAACAGTGCCTATTGAGCCGAAATTCTGGTAAGACCCGACTGGAAATTGAAGGATTTCTATCGGAATTTTTAGGAATTTCTAAGCCAATCTGGCTTGGAGAGGGACTGCAAGATGATGAAACCAATGGACATGTGGATAATCTTGCTTGCTTTGTAAATGAAGGGGTCGTTTTGGCTCTGAACTGCGAAGATTCGCTCGATCCAAACTATGAACCTCTCAAAGACAACTTGCGGCGTCTTCGGTTGGCAACGGACGCACAAGGGCGTTCGCTGGAGGTCTTTATGATTAATCAGCCGCCTGCAGCCTTTCGAAGGAATGGAGATCGGCTGAGTCAATCCTATTTGAATTTCTATCTAGCCAATGGTGCGGTGATCTGTCCGGCATTTGGATATACGACAGAAGATGAATCTGCTGTGGAACGATTGTGCAACTTATTTCCAGATCGAAGAGTCATTCCAGTTTCCATCTCGAACCTGATTCATGGTGGAGGAGGAATCCATTGCATCACTCAACAGCAGCCAGTTGGGCGAAATTCAGTCAGTCCCAAAGCATTTTGACTACAAACGTAACCAGCTCATTTCATGAGGTACGTTGCCCAATTCGATGATCCGTTTGATACCTAGATCATCGTGATTGGCGACCACGTCCAAAGGCTGAATTTCTGTATTATGCTCATCACCTCTGCCGACTAATGCCGTGTGGTAGCTTGTGGATAGAGGCATTAGTGCTGCTCCGGTACTCCCCTGTAAATCAGCCTGTCCGTAGCACAGACAAAAGTATGCTTGATTGGGTTCTCCAAGCCAATCAGCTTCTGCATGGAATACAGTTCCTTTCACACCCACCTGAAGTGCAGGCATTCGAAGTCGGTACTTCCGATTTCTTTTCTGAGTGATGGCTGCTGTGACGCTTCCCCTTTCCAAGTTGATTTGTCCACCTTCCTTCTCAAGAATCAGTTGTGCTCTAGCGTAGCTGTTAAGTTGGTAGGCGCTTTGGTCTGGAGCCCCCAGAATCACTTCACTGTCCTTATCCACCTCGACAACCTCACCACTGAATACCTGATCACCAACCTTCAATTGTTTTTGTGTCTGGGCTATTCCACGTAAAGCAAGAACTTGCAGAGTGTCAGCTTGTATTTTGGACGATTCCTGAGCCCTCAGATCTATCGGTGAGGCCAAAGAACTACTTTTCTGGCAAGAACCCAATGCCAAGAGTGAGATAGCTTGAAGGCTTCTCTTCAGCAATTTGCGGCGGTTACAGCAACAGGAATACATAAAATCAATCTTTGAAGACCTGTTGATAAGCACAATAGTCCGTCAAGGCTTTTTCTTCACAACGAATTCGATGAAAGAGAAGCATGGCGTTGGCAATCGAGAAGAAGATGGAGGTCCAGATTGCAGAATGCAACAAAGGAAAAAAAGCGATCTCCAGGACTACACCAAGGTAGTTGGGATGACGAAAGTAGCGATAGAGGCCACTGCGAAGAGCTTCTTTTCCAGGAACCAGAACAATTTTAGTGTTCCAGTGCGTTCCTAAAGTCAAAATGGCATGATAGCGAAGACCCTGCCCGATGATGACAAGAATCATTGATGGCCCAGCGAGTTGCCATGAAAATTCCCTCTCCAGGATCCAAACTTCCAAGAGCATCGATAGTATCCAGCCACTATGCAGAGCAACCATTACTGGATAATGTCTCGGAAAAAACTCCTCACCACCACTTTCCAGCAAAATTTTGATGTTTTGCTGGCTCCGCTTGAGTTCCCAAAAGCGTTGCAGAACGAGTAATCCAACGAATCCACTGAACAGTAGCGCACTGCTCATGCGGACTTGCGCCACCAAAGGCGTTCAGATTCAGGTGTGCTAAGGGGTTCTTTTTTTGTGGGATTTGCTGGAAGTTCACAGAGCCAGTTTAGCAAACCTGAGGGATCCCAGTGACGAGAATCTTTTCCATAACAGTAACGGTCCAAGTCTTTCAAAAGGGCTTGCGCATCGGGAAATTCGCCGCAGAGATCAGTCCAGCTAGGTTTGGGCGAAGGATGCCACGAGCGAAGCCAGCTCATGAGCGCACTTCTACTGCGGAGGGCATTGCCACTTCGCAGCGCATCCAAAGCATCCTTGTAGGCTTGACGAACTTTTGGTGATTCCTCCTGTGAGGCCTTCGGTGCATTATTTAGCTTGGCTGATTGGGTTTTAGCAGTCCAGAACCAGAGACCTATTGTCCCAGCCCAAAGTGCCAGTAGAACAGCACTAATCGATTGCCAAAGCCAACTATCGGAATTCATCTCTTGCGTAACTAAGCCCTCCGCCGTGGATGTCGTCACCGTTGTATCAAGAGGTTGGAGTTGGGTTGGTGCAAGGGCAGCAGGCAAAATTTCAATAGTCCGTTCTGGTAGTCGTGCAACTTGAGGTTGGTTGGTTTGTAAGTTCCACCAATTGATTTCGATAGCAGGTAGCTTTATTTTCCCTGGTTTTGTTGGAACCAAGGCAAAACTTTGGAATCGTTCGCCGGTCACCCAGTGATTGTCATTGCTTGTTTTCACCTCCGCTGGATCAGAATAGATCTTGAGTGATTCTGGCATGCTCATGTTCCACTCAGGGAGTTGCTCTCCAAGTAGCCCAGTTGCCCGCAATCGAATCTGCCGAGAAACTGAATCCCCAACTCGAAAGACAGGTGGGTTGGGATCCCATTGTTCTTGGAGCACCATTTCCTGAGCTGGCAGCCACCATCCTTGTGCATCCCTTGGGACCGGGATAACTCGAACTTGTTGGGAGGGTGTTTGCAAGACTACTCGCTGGGTTTTGGCTCCAAGATGCCGATTCAGACCCTGAAATAGGCTTTGTCCTTTAGAAGCCAGGATCGCATCTCCCTGATAAGTTAAGGCTGGAATTTCTAGATTCCCACTTTCTTGTGGAAAGATCGCGTATCGTAGGGTGGTGACGTTAAGTCGGCGGCCATTCCGCACTTGCTGTTCATTTTGCTGATCCAGCAATTTGACAGGAACGTTGGGCAGGTCTGGTGGTGTCAGGCTCTCGTTTTCAACCGGAATTCCTCGTTCTAGGCGAATTTCTAAAACCAACTGCTGTTGGGGATAGACTTGTCGTGGTTCGACCCGGGCGGCTATCTCAATTGGCAGAGCCATTTGGTGACTCTTACGATCAGCGATCTCCAGTTGGATTTCCTCCGTCTGTTCGTTCCCTAGTTGAAAGGGAGGAATTCTAAGGACTCCAGCCTGGTTCGGCAAAATGGTAAAAATCCAACGATGTGCTTTGGAAATACTACCATTGATGATGGACGTTTGGCTTTGCGTGCTCCGACTCAGGATTTTTAGTCCATCCATTTCAGGGATCTGTAAATCTCCATCTTCTTCAGCCTCAACAATCAGTTCAAAGGCTTCTCCTTGTACAAACACATCCCCTTGGACCCATGAACTCAGGGCTGCAAATACGGTTTGATGGCTAAACATCATCAGTAGGAATAAACCAAGCAACCAACGCATATTTTTACCAAAAATCTGTTTCGTGATTTAATTCCGAAGCCTGTCTTCGACGAAGACTCTCCAAGCGCATCTTATTTCGAAGTAGTTGCCCGGGATCATCAGGAACTTTTCGAAGCCATTGTTTAAGCGTTTGTTGTTGCTCTTCATTCTCATTTCCTTTGAGATAAGCTGCTGCTTGATCTGATTGCTCTTCTTTCTCGCTTTCATTTCCTTCATCAGGAGTCAGTGGATCTTTCTGTGATTCTTTCTGTCCGGTTATCTCTTGATTCTCGGAATCAGTAGTCTCTTTGCCACTAGCTGAACCTGTATTCTTTTGATCAGAGTTTTGTTCACTTGGCTGCCCTGTAGAATCTTCTGATCCTTGACTATCATCAGGTTTTGGGGCTTGTTCCGCAGACTGTTGATTGTTTTGCGCAGAGTCTCCATTCGCTGCGTCATTATTTTCTGGCAGCTGATTTTGTTCAGTTGGATCTCCTGAGGATGCAGACTGATCAGGCTGTTCCTGCGAATCTTCTTCGCCTTCTTCTGGTCGGTTTGGATTGCCTCCAGATGACTTGTCTTCTTGAGATTGCTTTTGTTGTGAATCCAGTAGCTTTGCCACTAGATCTCTGTTGAATTGGGCATCCTCCCAGTCTGGTTCAGCAGCTAAAGCCTGATCATACGCTTCAAGGGCCTCAGGAAGTTTTCCATTTCGTGCAAGTGCATTCCCTCGATTGTAGGACGTTATTGGACTTTCTTCATTTGACCAATATTGTAGAGCTTCTTCATATTCCTGAGCCTTGTAGGCAGCGATTCCTTGCCACGTAGAGTCATCAAAAGTCTGTGCTGCTTCAGCGGCTTGACCTTCTTCCAGAAGTTCATAGGCACGTTGATTGTCATTGATGAAAAGCTCTCTCCACTCCCATGCTTGACTCAATGACGGCCAACTTGTCAGGACAAGCACAAACAGCCATCCTCTCCGGAAGATCAGAGCTACCAAGGGTAGTAATAAAACAAACAACCATGGTCCTTCTTCTCTCCAGCGATCAGTCGTGAGTTCCTCCTCTTGTTCCTGAAAGCCCTGATCCTTTTCTTCAAATGCAACTAGCCGGTCCAGGTCGCTATCGTCATATTGCACAGGCAGAACCTGACCACCTAGGGTTTCGGCTACAGCTTTCAAGGGAGCCAAGTCCAGCTGAGGAATGACAATGTTATTGTTGGTGTCCTTCAGATAATTGCCTTTTTCCAAAACAATGGGGGCCCCGCTAGGAGTTCCAACTGCGAGGACAGTTAGTTTGTGCCTCTGTGATGACAAAAGGTTTTGAAGTGGCTTGACTTGCTGATCATCGATCCCATCAGTGATCCAAACCAAGTGGCTATTTTGGATATCAACTTGATTCAGCATTTCAATCACATTTTCAAAAGCAAGGTCTGGCCGACTCCCACGAACAGGCATCAGGCTGGGATGAAGAGAGGGCAATAAAGTACGGATTGTCTCTACATCCTCAGTCAAGGGGACTAGCGTATGGGCATCACCCGCGTACAACACAATTGCTGTTTGGCCTTCCTGAAATCGATTTAGGAGATCCTCAATTTTGTATCGTGCCCGTTCCAATCGATTTGGTTGTAAATCTGTGGCCAGCATTGAATAGGAAAGATCAAGCAGAATTACTCGAGCCTGATCGCGAACCAGCAGTGGTTGAGGAAGGCGTTCCCAAGCTGGTCCCGCCAAGGCAAGAGTGCTTAGAATCCAGATCAGAGCAAAGCCAACTTGAAGCTGCTTTTTTCGGTGTTGGCTGATTTGGGAAGATACAACGAACAAGCGCTGGAGAGGAGGAGAGATCCATTGCGCCCAATCAATCTGGGAACTTTGGATTTTTGGAAGGAACCACAATATTATCCCCCAAAGAGGTAGCAACCAGAGCCACTCTACTCTGAGGAAATGAAACTCTAAAAGAGCAGGAATTTCCATTGATGAAGTCAGTAAATCAAAAGACGACGCAAGTTTTCAAAAATATTACCGATAATTTTGCCATGACCAAAAAACTTTGCCAAGCCACCTTGGACATGGAGAAAATATGCGTCAAGATTGGAATTTAGAATTTCGGCTCTTGGAATCTGCTCTGCAGGTCAGGGATTATGTGCAATTGAGTCACCGCCCAAAGAATTTGCAGAGGCACTCACAAACATCAAAGCCTATACCGGTCAATCCTAGCTGGGAAATGGCTCTTCGAGAAGCTATGCAACCGACGGGTTGAGAGAAGTCTCTCGATGATTCTGAGCTGCCACAATCCAATGTGGGGCTCGTGGATGATGTAGCGGATGAATCGATTGGTGTCCGAGACCCAGTTCCAACAAGCGAAGAATCATCAGCGCAGTCATACCCCAGATGTGATAGTCCTCGAATTGGAAGTGATGTGTGAAGTGAGGATACGGTCGCTTCTCATGGTTTTGTCGAAGTTGATGCTGTGTAGGATCCAAGAAGAATGAGATTGGAACCCAGAAGCAGCTCTCGATTTCAGCCTCATTGATCTTTGGCTCAAATTGATTTGGTATTCTTGCAACAAAAGGCGAAACCAAACACCCATGAGGTGAAAGCATCTGCTCCAGTTCCCCCACAAAACGAATCTGCTCTTTTTCTAGCCCAACCTCCTCCCGACTCTCCCTGAGAGAAGTACAATAATCTGATTTGTCTTCCTGATCTCTTTTGCCTCCCGGAAAAGAAACATGTCCTGAAAAGCTTCGGAGCTCCGCAGATCGCCTTGTCAAGAGTAAGGAAGGCTCACCCCTATACAAACTGAGGGGAATTAAAACAGAGGCTCTGTTCGTAACGAGATCGTTGGTAGGGGGATGATGCCCTCTCAATTGATCTTCAATTTGTTGCAGCATGAGGTGATTGCGGTTGACCAGAGGCTTTTCATGGGGTGAAAAAGAGATCCCGGTTGGTTTTTAGATAGCGTCGAACCGCCTCATGAATCTGTCGTGCGGCTCCCTGACAAGTCTTTGCGTAGGGAGGAGTGAAGCGGATGTTTTTTTGTTGAGTATTGCCGAAAACGTCACGTTCTAAAGAACTGTCCAAAACATAACAGGCCGAGCGAGTGGATTCCAATTCATTGGCATTCTGCTGGACACAGAGATCCAGTAATTCCACTGCAGAATACGAAGGCAGTTGGAAAAAACCTTGAGCTTCCAGCAGAGAACTGAGTGCGTTGATTGCCGCTTGGACGCTCTGCAGACAGCTTAGTTCTGGATTGGAATTTTGTAGATCTCGAGCAGTTCGCAAATCATCATTGGACTGCTCCCACATCACCTTTGCCCGTTGCAGACTCCGTGCTGATGGAGCAATTTTCTGCATGATTTGATCTCCTAATTTTTCTTTTCAGAATATCTTCCGGCAACGCAAAAGGCAATCAATGCTCTGGATTCAAAACCACTGGACAAGGTTTGGCAGGTATCATAACGTAGTGAGTTCAGTGCGAGTGTGGTGGAATTGGTAGACACGCCAGATTTAGGATCTGGTGCAGCAATGCGTGGGGGTTCGAGTCCCTTCACTCGCACCAATCTTGAGAATGGACTTAATTTGCTTCTTGAAAGCTGTTTACCGGAATTTCGACAGATTTCCTGTTCTCTGGGATAATCTCAATCCTGCAAAAATCTACGAACCGCACCAGAAGAACACAATTGATCTAGCCTCTTCTGATCTCAAGTTACTCCAAACCTAGCCCTCATTCTTCAGAATCTCGCTTTCAGAGATCACCCCACGTTGAATAATTTTTCAAAAAAGACTTCAAAAAATAATCTATCTACTGGCGAGGATCCTCTAGTGAAACTGAGTACAGCGTCTTTTTTTGCGAGATTTGTTTGCTTGATTCCGATTATTTTGGTTGCCAGTCTGATCTATGCCTACGATGAACTTGATCTTCAAAAATTGCTGACAACCCGCATCTGTAATGACTGTAACTTGATCCAAGCAAATCTTGATTCCAAAAATTTGAATGATGTGAGTTTGTTGGGAGCTAACTTGAGAGAAGCTAATTTAGTGAGTGCAAATCTGCGCGGAGCTGAACTCATTGGAGCAGACCTGACAGGCGCAGACTTGACCGGGGTGGATCTGACAGGCGCAGATCTAACTGGAGCTGATTTAACGGGTGTTACACTTTCAGGAGCAGATCTGACAGGCGCAACTTTGTGGATGAGTGTCCTCAGAAATTCTGCAGTGCGAAATGCGACCTTCAATTATTCCAATCTAAAAGATTCTGATCTGACAGGTTCGAACCTGATTGAAGTTGAATTGGTTAGCGCCACTCTTAATAATGCTGAGTTGGAAGGGGCAAAAGTCTGGTATGCAAATTTTGAAAATGCTGACCTTGGTAGAGCCAATCTGATGGGTGCAGAAATTTATGAGTCCAATCTGATGGTCTCCAATTTAAAAAATGCAAAGCTTATCGGAGCCACCTTCTACCAATCTAACTTGAACGGTGCGGATTTGACGGGTACTACGCTTGATGAAGAAGCTTCACCTGCTCAGGGCCAATCAACTACAAGACTCTGCAATACGGTAATGCCTGATGGAGAGGTCACAAATAAGGATTGCGAAAGGTGATGGTTGTTTAAGGTTTTGCTGCCTGATGATTGTAGTTCTTGCTCAATTCAATCGGTGACTGCATAAACGTTAAGTAGATTTCTCAGCCCTAAACCCCTCGAGTCTGATCTTCTATCTGGACTGGGGAATAGGGTGACGTCGGTTCTTTATAGTAGGCCTTCCGGGTAAATTCATCGTTGCATCAGCCCTTGGCTGAGTACTCACCAGTTTCCCCTTCGAAATAACAGCCAACCGAGCTGGTCGCAAGCGGAGAGCATCAATCTGATCAGCGGCATCCAAAACCACCAGAGAAGCCTGCTTGCCTACTTCAAGGCCATAGTGCTCAAGATGCATGATCTTGGCGTTCGTTTCGGTGACCATCGTGAAACATCGAGCCATTTCTTCAGGACTAGTCATCTGGGCAACGTGCATGCCCATGAAGGCCACATCTAGCATATCTGCAGTGCCTAGCGCGTACCAAGGATCGCGTACGCAGTCTTGCCCCCACCCTACATCAATTCCCTGAGCCTGCATTTCACGCACACGGGTTAAGCCACGCCTTTTTGGAAAACTGTCGTGTCGGCCCTGAAGCGTGATGTTGATCAGTGGATTTGAAATTGCCTGAAGTTCAGCTTCAGCCATCAAAGGCAGCAGCTTGGACACATAATAATTATCCATTGAATGCATCGAAGTCAGGTGACTGCCCACTACTCTCCCCTGCAGGCCGAGAGCAGTGGTTTCCGCTGCGAGTGACTCCACATGGCGTGACATTGGATCGTCGCTCTCATCACAGTGCATGTCCACCAGCAGACCTCGATCGGCAGCGATACGGCACAACTCCTGGACTGATCTTCGACCATCCTCCATCGTCCGTTCAAAATGAGGAATCCCTCCAACCACATCAAGGCCCATCTCCAAAGCTCGGAGTAAATTTTCTCGTCCATTTGGTGCTCGAAAAAAACCATCTTGTGGAAAGGCTACGAGTTGTAGATCCAAATATCCTTTCACTTGCTCACGTACTTCGAGCATTGCCTCAACGGTTCGCAGGTGATCGGCCGTGGTATCTACATGACTTCGGATAGCCAGTAAGCCCATGGAAACCGCCCAATCACAGTAGTCCAAGCCACGATCTACCATCTCTTCAACGGTTGCTTCCTCAAGCAATTCTCCCCAGAGAGAAATGCCTTCCAACAATGTTCCAGATTTGTTCAGGCGTGGAGTTCCATAGGACAAAGTGGCATCCATGTGAAAATGCGGATCCACGAAGGGAGGAGACACTAGGTCCCCCTGAGCTTCGATAAGTATTTCAGTTGGACTGTTTAGATCTTTCTCCATCGCCGAAATTTTTGTCCCTTCGATGCCAATATCCAGAACTCGACCATCTGGCAAGGTTCCTCCCTTCACAATGATGTCAAACATTAGCGCTCTCCTTTGTAAAAGGGTACCATCAATGCTGCTGGGACCTCTGCTTTCCGAGACATAACCACCAAAGCAGCGATGGACAAGAAATAGGGCATCATTAAGAAAATCTGATAGGGAATGTCTGCTCCGATGGTGCTCTGCTGAAGCCGAATCTGAAAGGCATCGAAAGCCGCAAACAGAATTGCTCCCAAGAAGGCTTTGTGAGGTTTCCAGGCGCCGAAGACAACGAGGGCAATGCAAACCCAACCTCGGCCATTGACCATCCCAAAAAAGAAACTATCAAAGGCCGAAAGAGTCAAAAAGGCACCCCCCAATGCCATTAGACCCGATCCAACCACTACGGCACCTATCCGTAACCCAAGCACAGATAGCCCCTGAGCTGCAACAGAAGATGGATTTTCTCCAACAGCCCTGAGTGCCAGACCCAGTGGAGTCCTATACAATACAAATGAAGTGATCAGTACTGTTGCAATAGCTAAATAAGTTAGGGGAGTCTGTTCAGCCAGGGCAGGCCCTAGGATTGGGATGTAAGCTAAAATGGCGACAGAGATAGGCTGGAAGGCCTCGATCTTTGGTGGAGAAGTTACCTCCGGTAAAGCCACTCGGTATGCATAATACGTCAGCGATGTTGCCAAAAGTGTGATTCCCAGACCCACCACATGCTGGGATAATCCCAAGCTGACGGTCATGCTCGCATGGAGTAACCCTAAGAGCATTCCAACCACAAAGGCCAGGAGCACCCCACCCCAAAGACCCATGCCAATGTAAGCGCCAAACCAACCAACGAAGGCTCCAGCGACCATGATTCCCTCGATACCAAGATTCAGAACGCCGGCCCGTTCACATATCAACTCTCCCATAGTTGCTAAAATTAATGGGCTAGCGATTCGGATCGCTGCAGTCCAGAAACTCGCAGTCAGAAAAATTTCTAATATCTCCATGAATTAATCCCGCATGATCCGGAACTTTGTCAGTAATACTGCAACTACCATTAAAAGTAGTGCAGTAGCGAGCATGATATCTGCGAGATAGGTGGGGACTCCGGCTGCTCGACTCATACTGTCAGCACCCACAAAAACACCCGCAACAAACAGAGCCGCCACGACAACCCCCAGAGGATGTAGCAAGGCCAGCATGGCTACAATGATTCCGGAATAACCAAAGCCTGGTGACAGATCAAGAGTCAGGGTGCCCTTGAGGCCTGCTACTTCGGAGAACCCAGCTAGGGCAGCGAGCCCTCCTGAGAGCAGTGCTGTTTGCATCATGATTAAATTTACAGGCATTCCTGCATATCTTGCTGCCTCAGCGTTGTAGCCCACGGCCCTCATAGCGTAGCCAAAAGTAGTTTTGGTGTTCACGATCCAGATAACGAAAGCTGCTATTAAAGCAATCCCAAAACCCCAATGCAATCGTAGCCCATCAACAATTCTTGGTAGACGGGCCTCTGCCAGCAAACGGGCGGACTTGGGCCAACCCATTCCCATTGGATCTTTGAGAGGGCCTTCCAGCAACAGAGAAACGAGTAGGAGAAAAATAAAATTGAGCAAGAGAGTAGTAACCACTTCATCCACACCTAACCTGGTTTTCAGGAGAGTAGGGATTAGAAGTAGCAACGCACCAGCTGACATGGAACAGATGATCATTGCGGGAATGAGTGCTGGGGAAGACCAGGCGAGGGCGCCTGTACCCATTAGTACGGCTACAATGGCACCAGAGTATAGCTGTGCTTCGGCACCGATGTTCCATAATTTCGCTCGAAAAGCTACCGCAACGGCTAGTCCCGTGAAAATTAACGGTGTTGCACGATTTAGAGTTTCCAGCAGGGCAAACTTGGAACCCACTGCACCTTTAATGATCAACCCCAAGACCGCGAAAGGATTTCCACCAGCAACCATCGCGAGAAAGGATGCGACAAAGACAGTAGCGATCAGGGCTAAAATCGGGGGTAGGAATCTTCTGGACAGGCTTGGATTTGGGATCGCTTCAAGGCGCATGCAGAGTCTCTTGCTTGGCAAACGCAGCCCCAGACATCCAACCACCCAACTCAGTAGGTGTTACTTTGCCTCGTTGAAAAGGAGGGCTAACTCTGCCTGCCGAGGCGACATGAATGATGTCTGACAATTGGAGGATCTCATCTAAATCTTCGGAGATTAATAAAATGGTCGCACCTTTTTGACGAGCTTCCAATAATTTCTTGTGGACGTAGTGGACAGCTCCAATATCCAAGCCGCGTGAGGGTTGATGGGCAAGGATCACTCGGGGGTCGTTCTGGAGCACACGCCCCAAAATGAGCTTTTGCATGTTCCCCCCTGAAAGCAAACGTATTCTCGTATCCGGACCAGGACAACGAACGTCGTATTGCCTGATGAGTTCCTGGGTAAAACCTTCTGCAGCTTGCCAATTGACCCACCCATGACGAGCAAATGGCTGATCACGATATCTTTCAATGATGGAATTTTCCGTCAAGGAAAAATCAGCGATCGTCCCAGCATGATGTCGGTCTTCAGGAATCCTGGCGATACCACTGAGAACCGATTGGCGTGGAGACCACTGGTCTATTGGTTTCCCATCCAAATGCAGTTTCCCTTGAGAGGGAGTGATCAGTCCTGCAACCAAATCTGCAATTGATGTTTGACCGTTACCAGAGACACCAGCCAAACCAACAATTTCACCAGAGCAAAGCCTCATTGAAACATTCTTCAGGCCCTTTGAGTGATGCTGACTCTCCGTGGATACATTCAATAACTCCATTACTACGGGTCCGGAATCTCTTTCAGTAACGGCTGGAGGCCTGATCGGGTTGCCAACCATCAAAGCAGCAAGTTCATTTGGACTGGTTTCTCTGGTTTCTTTGGTCGCTATGAGTTTCCCATGACGAAGGATCGCCACTTTCTGGGCAATTTTCATTACCTCATGGAGTTTGTGGCTGATGAAGATGATAGATAGTCCTTGTTCTGTAGCTTCCGTTAGGGTCTTGAAAAGTGATTCGGTTTCTTGAGGAGTCAGGACAGCGGTTGGTTCATCAAGGATCAGGATCTTGGCTTGTCGGAACAAAGCTTTGAGAATCTCTACTCGTTGACGCTCTCCCACACTTAGAGCAGAGACTTTCGCATCAGGATTGATCTTCAGGTGATACCGATTGGCAAGTTCGAGGAGTTGCTGGCGGGCTTGCTTGTATTGTAGCTTCCAGGACCAGAGAGAACTGGTCCCAAGAATGACGTTCTCAAGGACGGAGAGATTGTGCGCGAGAGTGAAATGTTGGTGAACCATTCCAACTCCGGCATCCAAAGCCGCACGGGCCATCCCTGGTGGAAGAGTTTTGCCGAAAACCTCCACTCTTCCAGAGTCGGCCGTGTATTGACCAAAAAGGATGTTCATCAAGGTGGTTTTGCCTGCACCATTCTCGCCCAGCAGCGCAAGTACCTCCCCCTTTTCCAAATTCAGGCTAACATTTTCATTCGCCTTGAGAGCGCCAAAATTCTTGGTGATCCCCTCAAGACGAAGAACGACTTCTCCCACTTTAGAGAGCTTTAAAGTGGATCAGCTAGATTTTGGTTCGTCGTCATTGATCGTGACGGTGTAGCTACCGTTTTTGATCTCTGCTGTACGTTTTGCCACCATATCAACAGCCTTCTGTGGAATCTTTCCAGCGAAAGTGCCATATGGTGCGAGCGTACATCCTCCATGCTTCATGAACGAATAGATGCCGTAATCCGCAGCTTTGAAATTCCCTGCTTGAACAGCAGCAACAGCAGCATCCAT
>CAJXNF010000036.1 GCA_913056375.1 uncultured Pseudomonadota bacterium
TGCTTAAGATGATGTTTCCACAGCACTGCTTCAACACTCTTGAGCATCCATGAACCCGATGGACCCTCTCGCTGAGTTGCGGGATATTGTCACTCCCCCTCCGCCTTCTGCATGGCCTTGGGCGCCAGGTTGGTGGATTCTGCTCATTCTAGGACTCTTGCTACTCAGCACAGGCATCTGGTGGCTTTGGCGATGGCAGCGTCGCAGTCGTCCACGACGCTTGGCTCTGAAGCAACTGGCTCAGCTACAGCAGCAAGTAGCCGATCCACAGACCTTGAGGCAGCTTTCCCAGTTGTTGCGTGAGGTTGCTCTACAGGCACATCCTTGGGAACAAGTCGCTTGCCTAAACGGTAGACGCTGGCTGGAGTTTCTAGATCAGACTGGAGATACAACCCAGTTTACACAAGGCACTGGTCAAATTTTGTCAGAAGGCCCCTACCGTCCACCGCAGGAACCATTGTCTCCACAACTGTTTGTACTGTGCAGGGAGTGGATTCAACTCCAAAACACTGCATCTCAGTTCCAAAAATCCAAGAAACTTATCCTTCCCAACTGAACGATGCTCGAGTTTCTCTGGCCTTGGGTCGCACTTGTTTGGCCCCTTCCCCTGTTGATCCGTTGGCTCTGGCCAGCTACCCCAGTTCCTCCGCAGGCCCTTCAGGTGCCCTTCCTCGAACGCTTGCAGCAGCTTTCTGGTAGTTCACAAACTCCCCGCTTTCAAACACAACAGTTGGCCTTTCTGCTCGCCCTGATTTGCTGGACACTGCTGGTGGGAGCGGCGACTCGCCCACAGTGGGTGGGAGAGCCGATTTCTCTACCTGTGTCTGGTCGTAGCTTGATGCTTGCTGTTGACCTATCGGGGAGTATGAAAGAGGAAGATCTTCAGCTATCCGGCAACCCTACAAACCGGCTGAATGTCGTCAAGAACGTCCTGCAAGAATTCATTACACGCAGAAATGGCGACCGCTTGGGACTGATTCTTTTTGGAGAACAAGCTTACCTGCAGACACCGTTGACCTTCGATCGGAAGACCGTACAGCAGATGCTGTTGGAATCAGAAATTGGACTGGCTGGAGAACGTACAGCCATCGGCAATGCCATCGGCCTTGGTGTGAAACGTCTACAAGGGCTGGAAGAATCGGAACGCGTACTGATCCTGTTGACAGATGGCGCCAACACAGCAGGAGATATTTCTCCGGAGCAGGCAGCACGTTTGGCAGAGCAGGCTGGGGTTAGAATTTATACGATTGGAGTGGGTGCAGATGAAATGCTGGTACAAACTTTTTTTGGTACGAGACGGGTTAATCCATCACGCGATCTGGATGAGAAGCTGCTGCAGACGATTGCTTCTCTCACCGGTGGGCAGTATTTCCGAGCCCGCAGTACCGAGGAATTGGCTAAGATCTACCAACTTCTGGATGAACTGGAGCCTGTGGAGCGAGACGCCGATGTCTTTCGTCCTCTGAAACCCCTCTATCCCTGGCTGCTAGCAATAGCATTGCTACTCAGCGCCAGTTGGATTCCAGTGCAATGGTGGCGTCAGCACAACTCGCAAAAGCTTCAGCCTTGACCCTGTAATTCAGCCTGAACAATCGGCAATAGGGTTTTCAAAACATTCCTAGCGATGACTTGATGACCTTCTGGGTTTGGGTGAATACCGTCTCGCAGGTTCATCTCAGGAATTCCTCCAACACCTTCCAACAGAAAATCAACCATCGGCAATTCATACTCACGGGCTAATTCAAAAAAAGCTTCTTGGTAGGCTTTGATATAGGTTTCTCCGTAGTTGATCGGCATCTGCATACCGGTCATCACCACCTTGATCTGGCGTTCTTGGGCCATTTGGATTGCTTTCGCCAGATTTTGCTTCATGTTCTCAATGTCCAAGCCACGCAGGCCATCATTAGCCCCCAGGGCAAGCAACATGATCTGCGGTCGCATCTTGAAATACCACTTGAGACGTGTGCCCGCACTGGCACTGGTTGCTCCACTGAATCCCCCATTGATCACTCGCACTTCAAGGCCTTCTTCTTTCAGCAATTGCTCTAACAGATAGGGATAAGCTTCTTCCGGCTCAACCCCATATCCTTCCGTTAGTGAGTCTCCTAAAGCAAGAATTCGAATTTCTGCCATTGCTCCAAACGGCAAAAAAAAGCACAATGTGAACAATAAAAAACATAACACTCCGATGACTTTTTTCATTTTGACTCTTTTGTGAAGATAACGGGTTTTTCCGTTCCTATTTGAACTCTGGGGAAAAGACTGCGATGACTGCTTACATCCTGCGCCGACTGCTCCTGATCATTCCGACACTGATTGGCATCATGACGATCAACTTCGTGATTGTCCAGGTGGCTCCCGGAGGACCGGTGGATCAGTTCATTGCCCGGATGCAGGGACACGGTGGCATGGACGTGACGAGCCGAATCACCAATACCAGTTCAGAGATGCAGGACAGTACTAGCACCTCTGATCAAACAGGACGTACCCGAGGTGCCCAGGGCATTGACCCCGAACTTTTGCTTGAGATCGAGCGTCTCTATGGTTTCGACAAGCCAGCCCACGAACGCTACCTGCAAATGCTGGTTAATTACGCCGTTTTTGATTTTGGTGAGAGCTTCTACCGGGATCGTACAGTGCTTGAACTGATCTGGGAGAAACTACCTGTTTCTGCCTCGCTTGGAGTCTGGAGTACGCTCCTGGTCTACCTTGTCTGCATTCCGCTGGGCATCAGCAAGGCCGTGCGCCATGGCTCTCGTTTTGATATCTGGAGCTCCACGGTGATCATCATCGGCAACGCTATTCCTGTCTTTCTCTTCGCCATCATTTTGATCATCTTCTTCGCTGGTGGCAACTATCTGAATTGGTTCCCCCTACGTGGACTGACCTCTGATGGCTTTGCCGATATGAGTCTGTTCGGACAAATCCTCGACTACTTCTGGCACCTGGCCCTACCCCTAATTGCCATCCTGATTGGCAGTTTCGCCACGCTAACAATGCTGACCAAAAACTCCTTTCTGGATGAAATTGGCAAACAGTACGTGGTGACCGCCCGAGCTAAAGGGCTACCGGAGCGACGAGTGCTCTATGGTCATGTCTTCCGGAATGCGATGCTGATCATCATCTCTGGCTTCCCCGCAGCCTTCATCAGTATGTTCTTCACAGGATCCCTGTTGATCGAGGTCATCTTCTCACTGGACGGGTTGGGTCTGCTGGGCTTTGAAGCCACCCTGCAGCGTGACTATCCGGTGATGTTTGGCACTCTTTATATTTTCACTCTGCTCGGCTTGGTCGTCAACCTGATCAGCGATGTACTCTACACTGTAATCGATCCAAGAATCGATTTTGAATCGCGAAATTGATTTCCAGAAGAGTTGATCTCAGTTTGACAAACTAAGCACGTTTCGCTTGGTAGCGATTGGAAAAGTAGGACTCTGCCTGATGACGATCCACACGTCCATTCGCTGCCAAGTGTTCCAGTACCTTGAAGATTGTTACCTGCTGTTCTCCCACTTGAAGATGCTGAGAGAGTTCATCTACCGTCCAGGAACGATTTGGCTGATCGTTCAGCGCACTGATCAGACGACCTTGCAACTGTAGCACAGCTCCAGCAGCTTTTTTCCCAGCTTCAACTCCGGGTTGATGATAAGCGTTAATGCCCACCAGATGTGCATAAATCCCTACCGCTCGTTCAAAAAGAGCTATCAGGGCCCCAATGCTACGTGGTGTGATCGAATCCAGGGTCAATGTCATTGACTGACGCTGTTTCTCTCGTAAAGCCTGCCGCGTTCCTAACAAGAAACCCAACAGATAATCTCCTGAGGTTATATCCGAATCAACCTCTACAGCAGGTCCTTCCTGATCCTTCAGCACTTCCAGGAATTGGGCGAAGAAATCATTTCGCCCTTCCCGAAGTTGCTGGACATAAGCGTGCTGATCCGTAGAACCCTTGTTGCCGTAAACAGTCAAACCTTGACGAACAACACGCCCTTCCAGATCACGCTCTTTTCCAAGAGACTCCATCACTAATTGCTGCAGGTAATTGCTGAACAAGGACAAACGATCCTTGTAAGGCAGCACTACCATCGCTTTTTCACCACGACCACTGCCTGCGTACCACCAGTTCAAGGCTAACTGGGCTGCAGGGTTGTGGGAGATTTCTTTTTCCCGTCCGTGCTGGTCCATCAACCGGGCTCCCATCAGCAACTCTTGCAGATCAATGCCCTGCAAGGCTGCGGGCAATAGTCCCACTGCTGAAAAGACTGAAGTCCGACCACCCACCCAATCCCACATTGGTAGCCGCGCACGCCAGCCTTCTTGTATTGCCAGTTGATCCAGCTTGCTTCCAGTGCTGGTGATGGCCACTGCCTGCCTCGCAAATGACAATCCTGCCTCTCGAAAAACATGTTGAGTGACCAGCATTGCATTACGGGTTTCCTGGGTACCACCAGATTTGGAGATAACCAGGCACAGTGTCTGCGGCAACTCCTCTCCCAACTCTGCAAAGACCTGCTCAAAGCCATCTGGGTCTGTGTTGTCTAGATAATGGAGTTTCAAGCCTTGTCCCTGCTGTGCTAATGCACGGTCAATAAATTGAGGTCCCAGTGCCGAACCACCAATCCCAATCACGAGTCCATGTCGAAAGGGCTGACCCTGCTCGTTGGTCCATTTTCCAGACAGTACTTGATTTGCAATATCCTGAACTTGCTGGAAGACCTGTTCAATGGCCTGACGCAGCTCGGAGGTTGGCGCAAGCTCTGGAGTACGTAACCAGTAATGACCGACCTGTCGCTGCTCATCCGGATTGGCAATAGCCCCAGCTTCCAGTTCGTTCATGTGCTGTAAAGATTGTTGAAGCGGATCGGATTGCTCTTCCCAGAAAGAAGTAGGCACTCCCATTTGAGAAGTGTCTAAGCTCAATCCTGTGCCTGGGATCACAAAGAAATGCTGCTGAAAATGAAGCCAACTCGAAGTATCGATCATGGGAATTTTAGAAACGAAAAGTTACGAATACGAGGAAGTCTGTACATTTGCGATTGCAAACCCATTTTGCTAACTTATCTATTTAACGCAACGATTTTTTCACCCCACTTTGATCCATAGCCGGCATGTCTGATACAGAACTCGAACAGTTGCTCAAACGACAGGAAGAACAAGAAGAGATGTTGAGCGAACTTCAGAGCCGTTCCTTCAAAATAGATAGAACAGACCAAACTGAGTTGAGCGAAAACGCCACCTACGACCTACATCAGCGTGATAATGAATTGTTCCTGAGTCTTGATGTGCCAGGCGTGATGGAGGAATCCCTACATGTCGAATTGAAGGATGCAGAGCTACTGATTCGAGGTGAACACCCCACTTCTGAACCTGAAAATGCGAATTGTCTGCAACAGAATCGTCCTCGTGGACCTTTTGAGTATCGATTTTTGCTGCCAGGTGCTGCATCCCAAATTGAATCCTATCAGGACCTCGGCGTCTTGTACTTGCGAATACAATTGAAATCGTCGGAATAAAAATGCCCCGGATTCTCCGGAACTACTTGATTAGTTTCTTGATTATCGGCACTTTACTCGGCGTTATCCATGGACTGGATCTCTACTTCAATCCACGACCCGCTGACACCCCGATCGCCCAGCCTGAACAAGCTGCTGAGTCTTCTCTCAAGAGCCCATGAGTGGAATGCATTGGTCCCTATTGGGACTGCTGATTCTCATCGAAGGACTGCTGTTGATCCTGCTGGGGCGTGAGAGTGGACTGCTGGGCACTATTCTCCTCAGTAGTGTAACAGCGGTTGGAGGACTTTGGCTGATGCGAGAAGAGGATTTCTCAATCTGGACATTGGTGGAAGTAGAATTGCAGCAACGCCGGTTGCCAACCGACGAACTCTGGCAGGCCTTTCTAATCTGGCTGGCTGGTGGTCTGTTGCTGGTTCCTGGAGTACTGACCGATGCCCTGGGCTTGTCGCTGACCGTACCGGATATCCGAAGTGCCCTGATTGATCAATTGAATCGCTACTTTCGCCAACGCTGGAATGCTGCTCACGGAAACTAATCACTGGAATCGCATGTACAAGCTCTGGCTACTGGGCTTTCTTCTTTGCTGGCTGGCCCAACCTCTTCAGGCGGCTACTCCTTCAGAAACTGACTCCGAAACTGCTGAGGTTTTGGAACAGTTGGAAACCGAATTTCAGGAGCAACAACTCCGTGAAGCAGAGGAAGCTCTACGCCAAGCTCAAGCCTACGAGCAAGGCAATGGTGTAGAGCAGGATGATGCCGCTGCTGTTCGCTTCTACAAGGAGGCCGCAGAGCGAGGAAATTCAGAAGCCCAGTTACGCTTGGGAATTCTCTATCGACAGCGAAAGGGCGTACAGGAAGAGTTTCGGAATAAAAGCCGATTCAGTTTTGGGAAGACGGCTTTTGACTTCCTCTTCTCCAGCAAGATGGACCAAGAAGCATTCCGATGGTTGAATGCTGCTGCAGAGCAGGGTGTTGCGGAAGCCCAATATTATTTGGCGCAGTTTCATGAGCAAGGGATTGGCACCAATAAAAATCAGGGCCTGGCTAATTCCCTTTACGCCCAAGCCAAGGATGCTGGCTTTGATTCTACCCAGGCCATTGATTTATTAAGAATTGAATACGATGGCATCCCTCCGGTAGTGCGTGAACCTGAAGTAGAAATTGCAGACTTGGCTCCTGCTGAAGCTGCAGAAATTGAAATTATCAGTACCACACCCGATAAGACAGAAATCGTCAGTGGCAACTTCACCGTCACGATCAGCGCTTTCAGTCCCCTGCGTTCCATTCAGATCAATGGTGTCAACCAGGAGCTTGCAGATAACAGCTACGATGCAGCTTACTCACTACCATATGAACTAGAAATTGGTGAGAATTACTTTGACTTGGATGTGGTAACAGAGGCAACTCAAGCCAGTAAAGAACTCATCATTTTTCGGGAGACAGAGGAAATCAAGAAACCCAAGCCCAAGCCTCCTTTTCAACTGATTACGATCTTGGGCCATACAGAGGACACTAACGCCACTAGTGCACCAGATGGCAAGGAGAAGATCCGAACGCTCAAGAGCAACATCGTCTTGGTTCCGAGCTACACGCACTACATCAACTATCGTAACTCCGTGGCTGCCAAGGGGCTCATCACTACAGATCGTCAATGGATGGAGGATCAACGTAACAAGGAGATCTTGCTGCGCCAGCTCAGCTTTGAGTGGGAACGCAAGTACACTTGGCTAGGCGATATCACGACCGGGTTTGGAGCTAATTCACTCGGACTGCGCGATGTCCCTGAAAGCTCAGACAGTGACCGCGATAGTTGGAACAGCGATTTCAAAGCCTTTTCCGCAGACTCCTTCCTCTTCGGGCAATTCAAACTGAAAACAGACAACGACATCACTTGGCAAGGCAAGCTAGAACACAAGTGGAAAGATGCAATTGGCTCAACGACTGATGATGGAACCGCTGACAAGTTGGAAGTTAGCAACAAGTTTACACTAGCTGATTGGAAATACGGTACCAAGCTTAGCTACACCTTGACGGATCTAAATAACGACGAGAAAGACAAAGCTGATCTGAAATTTTCTGCGGATGTCACTATTCCGGTCAAACCTGTTAGTTTTAAATTACAGCATGACGTATCAGAGAGTGAGAAGAGACTCGCCAACGTTGATGGTGTGCGTGAAAGAGATCGTAAGAACGTTACAACTGTTGGGCTAACCTACCCCTATGCTCCTTGGATGATCATCAATTTCTCACGCAAACTGGAAACCAAGACATCCAATCTAACTGATAAGGACTACTGGAAGTACCAAACCGCTCTCCAGTTCACCTTCATCTACAAATAAGGTCCTATGTTTGTTTCACTCCGGCCACACAGGGCTGCCTGGATTACTGCTATCGTAATGCTACTGATCGCCTTGGCTTTACCAGTAGAAGCTCAGCAGCGGGGCCAGTTGGTTCTGGATCAGGGTTTGGTCAAAGTCAGCAATGGTCCCAAGGTTCGCATCTACAATGTACCTGGTACAACCGTACTGCTCAGCGTGGATGATCAGGTCCATACTGCTAGAAATTCAGCAGCCCGTGTGATTCTGAGCTCTGGTGATGAGGTTGTGACCTTACAAGCCAATACTGTCTTCAAAGTGGAAAAGGAGAATGAACTTGCAGCCGAGAGCAATACACGTCTGCTGACCGGAAATCTAACCTTTGAAATCAATCCCAACCGAGCCTTGGTCAATGGCCGCAAACGTGAGTTCAAGATTCGTACGGTGACTGCGGTTGTGGGAGTCCGTGGTTCTGAAGGAGATGTTGGATTTGATCCAGCAACTGGAGAGACCGCCGTTGTGGCTAACGAGGGCGATATCTACGTAGTTCCACCCGATCTTGAAGGAGATGAGCTTGCCCAGATTCCAGTTCCTCCTGGCTCTGACGTCAGCTTGACGCAAGAAACCATCAAGTTGCCTGGCGCGGACAAACCTGTTGCCAAGGAAGAAGCCGTTGCCAAAACTCGAGAAGAAAATAAACAGAAACAGGAAGAGCAACAAAAACAGGAGCAACAGCAGAGACAACAACAGCAACAATCTCAAAATCAAGGACAGGGGCAGCAACAACAAAAAACCCAACAGCAGTCTCAGGGTCAGCCCCAACAGAAGCCTGGTGGACAGCAACAGCAGTCTCAGTCTCAAGGGCAGGGACAACAACAGCAGCAATCTCAGAGTCAACCTCAGCAAGGAGGGCCTTCACAGTCAGAGGGACAGCCCCCTCAACAGCAAGGGGAAAGTCAGCCTCCTCAGGAAGGGCCACCATCAGGTGCATCAGGAGAAGAGCCGCCTCCACCAACAGATGGAGAAGGACCTGAACCAATTAGTGAGGAACCCTCTACCATAGAAGAACCTCCGACTGAAGAAGCACCTGATCTTCCTGTAGAAGAACTACCTCCTGTAGAAGAACCCGTCATTGAGGAAGTCGAAGTTGAAGAGGTTGTTGTTGAAGAAATTGAGATTGAAGAAGTTGATCTAGGTGATATCGCAGATATCGATCTAGGGGATCTTGAAGATATTGCTGCTGCTGCAGAAGAAGCTGCAGCAATTGCCGAAGAAGTTCAGGAAGCAGTTGAGGAAGTCATTCAAGAAGAAACACGCCCAACCGAGGAGGAATCTACTACCACCGAGGAGGAATCTACTACCACCGAGGGAAGTTCTGTAGAAGAGGAAGAATTAGAGGAAGAATTAGAGGAAATCGAAGAGATTATCAATATTCCACCACCACCTCCCCCTCCAAGTACTTATTCGATCTCCATAGAGCTATGCTATGACTGTTAGCATAACACCCATTAACTCATTGTGATTAACCGGTGAGAATTTGGCTCTCGTCCCAGATGAAAGCGTAGGTAGATGAGGAATGCCTTGTGGAGTTCGCGCAGATTGAGCTTGGTCGGTTGCCACTGTAAGTCCCCCACGGCAAGTCTTCTCAGTCCAATCACGGTTCCAATTGAGAGCCATGCAGCATCTGGGTTTGGTTCTGTATGGCCTGGACTGCGAATTCCGCCAAGGCGAGCATCCAGTTGATAAAATACTTGCTCTGAGGGTAGGAAATCAGGAGGTAGTGGTTGACCACTTACCTGGCAGCAGTCCAATTGAGGCTGAACTCCGAGTAGGCAGAGAAAGTCCCACTCCCAGCGAGCTTTGCGAAATAGATCAGCAGGTTCGCTCTGTAGAGCCTTCAGGATGCTGGCCAGCCAGTTGAAGTAAAGCGGGGCTTCTGTGGAAGGAATCTCGGTCAGAAGAAGAAGTTCAGCAAAATAGCTGGCATAGAGGAAACGAGAATAATCTTTTCGGATCGCTGGAAATAGATCCAAAGCCTCACAATGTTCAATCTTCACCATGGCCGTCTGGCGTCGCTCAACATAATCGAATTGGGCTAGTACCAGCGGCTCTGTAGCTGCCCTGTTTTGAGACTTCAGACTTCGAGCACCGTGGACAATTCCTGAAATCTTGCCTTGTTCACGAGTTAGAAATGTCAGAATACGATCCCGTTCTCTAAAATCCACGGGACGCAGAATAATACCCTCCTCATTGTGACGATTCATCCTTCAGTACCCGCTAGAGTCACGATCTATCATATAGATTCCTTATTTGTCAGTGGCTTCTCAACGGTAAGGAATCCAACTGCTCCAGTTCTTGTTATTTGATTAGTTTTTGGGAAACAACCGCATACACACTGCTGCTTTCGACAATTGTGATGCTAGAGCTTGAAGGGTAAGAATAAATCAGAAGCGGTAGGTGCCGTAAAATCGGAGGGATTGTTCCAGACGAGCCTTGCCTATCGAGCCAGGGTAGCTGATGTCAATTCCACTTTCTGGTAAAGAGAAAACCGAAAGGTCGTACAAAGTATACTCAGCTCCCACTCGGAGCGCATCGTCGATTCGAATTGAAATGGGAACTTCCAAACCGTTCAGTGACGATTGGGCACGGGCATTCTCTATCGAATCTGTTAGATGCCCAGAGCCCCAGATGCCGATCACAATTTCTGGAGCCAGTGTCAAAGAGGGACGATCAATCCACATCCAACCTGCTGTTATACCCAATGTTTCCTGTGTATAGCGAATCTCGTCCGTCGCGCTAGCACCTCCGGCAATCTCGATTACCAACCATTGAAGGCCTAAGGTATAACCGATTGAGCCAAGCCAGTGGTACTGAGCCACTAAGGCAGTTCCGTTGAGCGAAGTGTCTTGCCCAAATTTGCTGTAAGAACCATCCGCAACACCAACACCAATACTGACTTGCTGGCGATGACCGATGCTATGGCCCACCGTCTGCTCCAGTACAGGTCTTTCCTCAGCTATTATAGGTGGAGGTACGGAAGGAGCCTCCATGATGATTTCAATTTCTTCATCGCAGGTATAGGCGATGACGCTTTCTTCCAGACCCAGACGTTGCATTTCCATTCGTTCTTCATTCGAACAATTTCCCCAAGCGCTTACTGTCGATAGCAAGCAAGCCAGCAATACACAAAAGCGCTTCAATTGATACATTTAGCAACGTTTTCCAAGGGTTAGTAATTGAAGCACCAGATGCAACAATCATGAAAGCGACAAATGAAGTAGCATCCTCAACAAGTTTGTTGATACGTCTGAAAGTATACTGAAATGCAAGGTGCTTTTAAGCTACCACAACTTAGAATATTTGAGAGGTATGGGCGGAACTGGTTGGACAAGAAATAGGCAAATGGAACTGTGTGCCTCCAAAGATCTATTATTAGAGAGATTGAATCAGAGGAGGAAGAGTCTACTGAAGGCGATCACCAAAAATGTTCTGCAACTGAGAAATACATTCTTCGAAAGGAGTATTTTCACGCATTCCCTGACGAACAAACTCCAGCATCATCGGATATTTCTGGATGGCATAGTCGATCTCAGGATTACTCCCTCGAACATAAGCCCCAATATTGATCAGATCCTCCGCTTCTCGATAGGTGGCTAAGGTTCCACGAAACAGTTGTGCCATCTTCTGGTGTAATTCAGAGGTCACTTCCGGCATCACCCGACTGGCTGAGAGTAATAGATCAATCGCTGGATAGGTTCCCTTCGCAGCAAGATCACGGCTGAGAACAATGTGGCCATCCACAATCGCCCGAGCTGCATCACCAATTGGATCATTCGCATCGTCTCCCTCTACTAACACGGTGTAGAAGCCTGTGATGGATCCACGTTCTCCTTGAGTTCCTGCTCGCTCAAGTAGATTCGGCATCATTGCGAACACGGAAGGAGGGTAGCCCTTGGTAGTCGGTGGTTCTCCGGCTGCCAATCCAATTTCTCGTTGAGCCATCGCAAAGCGTGTCAGAGAATCCATGGTCAAGAGCACATCCTTGCCTTGCGCGCGAAAGAACTCAGCAATCGCGGTAGCTACAAAAGCACCTCGTAGTCGCAATAAAGCTGGCTGGTCCGATGTCGCGACTACGACGATGGAACGAGCCATCCCCTCTGGTCCTAAAATTCCTTCAATGAAATCTTTGACCTCACGTCCACGCTCCCCAATCAGGGCGATCACGTTTACGTCTGCATCGGTGTAGCGGGCCATCATTCCAAGCAACACAGACTTACCAACTCCAGAACCTGCTAAAATCCCAACACGCTGTCCACGACCACAGGTCAATGTTCCATTGATAACTCGGACACCTACATCAAGTGGTTCGAAAACACGAGGTCGATTGAGAGGATTGATCGAAGGGGGATAGAGGGGTGTTTCCGTGTGTGTGAATAGTTCCCCTTGGCCATCAATCGGTCTCATCAGTGGATCAATCACACGACCCAAAAGACCCTCTCCAACACGAATGCTTGGATCTCGGTGGTTGTAGAGGATTCGGCAGTGGGGTCCTACATTGGTCATCTGCTCAAGCAGCATCACCAAGATTTTGTCTTCCCGAAAACCGACTACCTCAGCTGGAACAGAAACACGAGTTTGCGGATCGTAGAGGAAACACATGCTGCCCTTTGAGCAGCCAGGATTAGTCGCCTCAATCAGGTGACCAATCATCTGGGTCACTCGGCCTTCCGCTCGTAAAGGCTTGAAGCGCTGTACTGTCTTTAGGTAGGGACCAAGGTGGGAGTATCGTATCTGCTCAGCAGCTTCAGCGTTCATCGAAATTTCCAAACAACTCGTTGGGATCTATCACTGTGTCTGATTCTGTAGGAGTTTCTGTCTGTGAGGGTTCTCCAAAGAGTTCAGCCGGATCTATTTCAGCATTTGTATCAACAGCATCTACCAACTCTTCTTCCACTTTCATTCCTGATATCGATTCAGGAGTCTCCTCAGCGACCATGGAATTTTCCTGCTCTTCAGGGGCTGTCAACACGTGTTGTTCTTCAGGTTCAGTTCCTTGCACTGTGGAATCGCCTGCTGCAGTTTGCAGTTCTTCCGGCACAGTAAAATCGTAGGCATCCATATCTACAGAGTGCATCTGCACCTGACGTTCTGCCAGTCGTTGACTCAGTTCCTCCTCAATTTGTTCAAACTGCTGCTGGAAGGTGAAGTTTAGCACGTCATCATCAGTTTCAATGAAGATGGACCCCGGCTCCGCTTCCTGATTAACCTTGAGCACAAGGGTTTGCTCCTCTCCCATGTACTGATCAAGATTAACTCCGGTATTTTTCATAAATTCATAGTCTTCAGGATGTAAGAACACCTGAATCTTCCCTTTCGATTCAATTTCCCGGAGCGCCTTGACCAAGATGTTCTGCAGCATCTCTGGGTTGATCATCAGTTCTTGTACTACCACTTGCTTGGCAATCAGGACGGCCAATTGAACCAACTCCTGCTCTGCTTGAAAGCGGACAACCTGCCGCAGATTGGAAAGCTGTTCAATGACACCATTCATCTGATTGGCTAGGTATTCTGACTCTTGGAAGCGTTTCTCCATTCCAGCCTGCAAGCCTGCATCAAAACCTTCCTGATATCCTTGTTCTTTGACCTTATCTGCTTCTAAATGAGCTTCTCTGAGGACGGCCTGCCGTTCGTCCTCCATAGTTTGCTTTATTGTGAGTGCTTCTTGCTTAAACTGCTCTGCTTCCAGGTTGGCTTTCTCGGTCTTCAGCAGAAGTTGCTGTTTATAAAGCTGAGCTCCCTCTCGAATTGACTTGGCAAACGCTTCTGCATCCGTCAGTAGCGAATTCTCCCGGATAAAATTATCTGTTGCAAAAACACTCGCCAGCTCTTGCTTTTCCTCGTCTGAATAAGACTCCTCTCCAGTGTCCAACTCACCAAAAGCAGAGCCATGGGAAGATTCCTGATAAGAG
>CAJXNF010000037.1 GCA_913056375.1 uncultured Pseudomonadota bacterium
TGATGTCAAATACCTGATCAAGAGAGAAACTAGTCTACAGGCTAATTATCATAAGCCAGTGTCATTCAGTTTCAGTTGATTTAATTCTGAGATGATGCCAATACTTGTTCAAAACGAAAGAAAAAAGCATTAAGCAGCACGTGTCACAGCTATTTTTTTATTCGGAATGTTGTCGTGAGGCCAAATGCGTTTTGAGAGTGACAGGAGCATTGGCGTCAGCAGATTCACCAGAGTCAGCCTTTTTCAGGTTGGCAAACTCATTCTTGAAAATGATGTAATAGAGAATATTTGCAATCACAACCCCGATGACAGCTTTCCAACCAAAGTTGACCATCATAAAGGCAATATCCCAACCCCAAGGTGCAGCAACCATCAAAACTGGTGGCGCTGCAAAGTGGGTTAGGGTTCCGCCGACAGACACGTTGACAAACAGCAAACCGATCGTCGCGTAGGCAAATTTCGGAGTGGGATTGTAATCATAGAATTGCTTGGCCAGTAACAAAGCAGCAATGGTCATCGCAGCTGGCTCTGTGATGAAGGATCCAAGCAGTGGAGCTAAAGTCAAAATCGAGAACCACCAAGCCTGAGTGGTAGATTGGCCAAAAGCCGCCACTTTACCCATGATCTGTTCTGCCAGCTTCACGATCGGGCGGGTAGAGGCGATTGCCATAATCACTACAACAAACATGGGCTCGATGTAGACCACCGTATGAGCGATGTAGTCCTTGAAGGTAGACCAGTCGTAGAAGCCAATGATGGCAACCATTAGCGCAATTACCCAAATCCCAAAGATTGCCTCCACTTCGCCAATGAAGTGAAACAACTCCGCTTTGAAAGATGGGCTGTTCTTAATGAACTCCTCAGATTTCCCTGCTTTGCGAAGCTCTTCTTCGTGGTGGTGTTTAATGTGGTGCGCTTTTGCTGTTAGTGGAGCAGCCGCAAAAGTGTGGCAAATCGCTAACAGAAACACCAATGAGCCCACAAGGTTGAAGGGACTTTCTGCGATACGAGAAGCCAGAATCGATCCGATTCCTCCTCCCTCTGGGTCGTTATAATCTTCCAGGGCTATTGGAAAATTCGTTTCCACAGTTCCACCACCACCACCGGCCGCAATCACGAATCCGGCAAGCAGTACGAACAAGACTGGAACCATCCAGGCTCTTCGGGACAAGGCTACAGCAGCCAAAGTAGACAGACTCCAGTCACGAATGCCGAGCTGTCGCTCAATTCCATCCAACATCTTTTGGATCGGTGCTGGCAAACTGGGGCTTCCCAGCACTTGTTCTCGAAACGCTACCGAACTTCGGCGAGTTCGGTTCGCTGACGCTCCTGAGGACCGGCGTCGAAAGGAGGAATTTCTCCGCATTTTGGGCTCCATTGCTGAAAATATTATGAAAGGGGAGGTGATCGGGGGCGAAATTGATTTGGCTTTTTTCTGGCATGCCAACTTGGGATCAACTGGCAGATGCTGAAAACAGCGAAAGCGGCAGCGCCTGAAATCTAGCGATTCGGACTGTCTGGAAACCCCTCTCCTGATTCGTTTGCAAGGATACATTGATCAGTTCCGAACGCAATCCGAAATTCCAGTAGCAGAGCGATTGTGTCAACGGACTCGCTAACGATCTTGCATCTGTCTGACTTACACTTCAGTGCATATCCCAAAAATTGGGACCAGTGGTTTTCCAAACGGCTACTGGGAGCTACCAATTGGTGGCTGAACCGGAGTTCGAAATATCCATCAAAACGCTGCCTTCAACTGATTGAAGTTGTGAGACAGATGGGTTGGGATCACTTGGTGATTAGCGGAGATCTCACACAACTTGCGCTACCTGAGGAATTTGCCAAAGCACGAATGGCTTTGCGGCCCCTATTGCAGGATCAGGAAAGAGTTAGCGTTGTTCCTGGGAATCATGATTACTACGTTAGCGAAACCGAGGAATCAGACTATTTCCGAAGCTACTTTGGAAGTTTCTTTGGCAAACATGAAATTCACACCCGTCGATTGAATCAGGATTGGCACTTGATTGGTTGGCACAGCGCAACACCAACACCTTGGTATAGCGCTTCTGGCTTTGTCCGGCGTCAAACGCTAAAGGCCACAGACGAGTACCTGCAACAACAAGCGGCAGATACGCGGTTTGTTCTGGTCAACCACTACCCAATCAGTTTTCCAGACAGGGAACACGACACGAAACACGAGTTGTTGAACTTGGAGCAGGTCCAGTATTGGCTAAGCAATCGGCCACAGATTCGACTATACCTGCATGGACACATTCATCATAACTGGCATCATGTGCAGCAATATGCATCGCATTCGCTGCATGTTGTCAATTCGGCTTCATCGACCATGATTGACGAGAAGTCCACATCCAGTTTTCACCGTATTCGGCTGTTAAAAGACCAAATACAAGTGGAACCTATTAGTTTTTGAAAGCTCATGTCCAAACTTTGGTTATCCTTCTGCTGTCTAGCTCTCGCTTTTCCAGCGTTTGCCCAAGGAAATAGCATATCTGGCAACCGCTGTGCTGAAGCAATCCGTCAACTGACAGAATTCGAACCAACTGGAATCTACGGAAGTAGCGTCGAACACGAATGGACACCGGCTTCAATGTATCTGTTGCAGCGAGAAGCAGAGAAATATCGGGTACTGCACCGACATTTTCTGGATCAGGTAGAAGATTGGCGTTTCGAAGTGCTGGAAATGAAAGGAGGGAAAACGATGATGTTTGTTTTCGCTAAAACTTTTGAACCTCGCTACTGCGAAGGCCCTAACGCTTTTTTTGTCAAGAGAATCAAGCAGGAACCGATTGGGGAAACTCGCGCACGAGTTTCAGACAGGAGGTAGATTTTCTTCTCGATTTCGTTTTCGGGAATTCCATCCGTGGCGCATTCGCTCCAGCGTCTGCTGCCACAGCATCTCTTCAAATTGTCGCAGAGAAAGGGGTTGATTCTTCATGACTCGTCCCTCTTTCGGAAGTCTGCGTCATTGCTTACCACAAATCGCTTTCCTGGACTTCAATCATCTCCAGGACATCTTCCGTCAGAATTAGGTCATCACCGAAAATTGGTTCTCCAACTACTTTATCAATCTGATGAATTTGTCCACCTCGCTCCAGATAACGAGTGGTAGCTGCTTGAATTTCTTCGCGGGTGATTTGAAGGATCATGGGATCTCCTTGGTAAATTAATTTTTTATTAGTGAATGATTTCAGATGCCTAACCAATCTTATTCAAGAATTTTTTAGGCTGTTTATACACAATCTGCAGTATGCATGCCACGAATAAAAAAACTCCTTACCACCCATAATTTCCCAAAACTTTATTTTTGGTCGGAAATCCGCCAAGATGAATTCTTTGTAATTCATACCCAATACAATCTTTTCTGGTTTCTTATTCAGGGAGGAAATAGCCCATGGCAGAAACCACATCAGAATCTGCACTTTCCGAAGAAGAATTAGAATATTTTCGCAAGAAGTTGCTCGCAATGCGTGATGAGATTTACGCAGAAAGCGCAGCAACTGTTGAGGAAATGCAGAATGAGTCTACCCTCTACCCGGATCCAAACGACCGAGCCAGCCTGGAAGCCGAGCACTTCAACACCCTGAGGATCAGAGATCGCGAACGAAAGTTACTCGGCAAGATCGAGGCTGCCTTACAGCGTATTGAAGATGGTACTTTCGGTATTTGTGAGATCACCGGCGAGCCGATTGAAAGAAAACGTCTGGAAGCCCGTCCCGTCACAACTCTCAGTCTGAAGGCAAAGGAAGAGCAGGAGCTCGAAGAACGTCGTCAACATCGCTGACCCAGAACCTACCCACCAACTCAATAATGCAAATCAACCAATCATCCTCGCTTTTCGCCAGGGCTCAACTGCGCATTCCAGGTGGAGTGAACAGCCCTGTCCGAGCATTCAAATCTGTTCGCAGTACACCTCTTTTCATCCGTGAGGGGAAAGGAAGCCACATTACCGATGTCGATGGCAATGACTACATCGACTATATTGGCTCTTGGGGGCCTCTTATTCTTGGACATTGTCACCCTGAAGTAATGGCTGCGATCGAAGAGGCGCTTCATCGAGGAGCTTCTTTTGGAACACCTACCGAAGGAGAAGTGCATCTGGCAGAAATGATCTGTACTGCAGTGAACAGTGTCGAAATGGTCCGACTGACCAACTCTGGCACGGAAGCTTCCATGGCTGCGATCCGTGTTGCCAGAGGATATACGGGCCGAGATAAAATCATCAAATTTGAAGGATGCTACCACGGCAGTGTGGACTCTTTATTGGTCAAAGCAGGATCAGGTGTGATGACTCTTGGCCTTCCAGACTCCCCAGGAGTACCTGCGTCTTTCGTTGAACACACGCTCCTTGCCGATTTCAATAATCTCGAGTCGGTCACCGATCTCTTTGACGAATATGGTTCCGAGATCGCAGCCGTGGTTCTCGAACCTGTCGCAGGAAACATGGGAATGGTAGTGCCAGACCTAGATTTTCTGAAAGGATTGCGGAATCTCTGCGATGTTCATGGATCCTTGTTGGTATTTGATGAAGTGATGACTGGCTTCCGAGTTGATTATGGAGGGGCTCAGGAGATCTTTGGGATTATCCCTGACATGACTATTTTCGGAAAAGTGATTGGAGGAGGGTTACCGGTTGGAGCTTATGGAGGCAGACAAGATGTGATGTTGATGGTCGCACCCGCTGGTCCAGTTTATCAAGCGGGCACTTTATCTGGAAATCCACTGGCGGTAGCAGCAGGTCGCAAAACATTGGAAATTTTACAGGCTCCCGACACCTATGCGGAATTGAGTCGAAAATCCAACTGGCTGATCGATGAAATGCGGCAGAGCGCTGGACAAAATGGAATTCCATTTCAGACCAATGTCATGGGTGGGATGTTCGGCTTTTTCTTTGCTGAGAAACCGGTTCGCAATTATCAGGATGCTGCTGAATCAGATCAGGATCGCTTCCGTAAATTCTTCATGGGCATGCTAAAGGAAGGGATTTACTTGGCGCCTTCTGCCTTTGAAAGTGGCTTTATCTCAATGGCTCATACGGAAGAAGACCTAGAAAAAACAGCAGCAGCCTGCCGCAAAGTGATGGCTACCCTGTGAGCTTGCTCACGATTGATGAATACCTTCGGCAGCCCGTAGCCGAGAGACTACCCTACTATCAGCGAGAAGGTCGACTATATCATGTGATGATGTCACAACAGTTCCCTCGTCCGCTGATGGAGGAAATCTTCGGTGTCGCCAACACACTCAAGGCTATGTCACATGACTACGAAGGTCTTGAGTTCCTCTCTCGTCTGCTACGCCACAAGCGGGCGATGCTTTACTTCACCCAACCTTCGACTCGTACCTTTCTCTCCTTTTTGACTGCTTGCCAACTTGTCGGCATTACTACCGGAGAAGTTCAAGATCCTGCACTATCTTCTGAATACAAGGGAGAGAGTCAGGAAGACGCGATCCGGGTCTTTAGCAGCTACTTCGATCTTGTCATCATGCGTGACCCGAAACCTGGTTTTTGCGAATACATCGCATATCGCCAAGATCGGACCGGCTTCAGTGTCCCAATCCTCAACGGTGGCAGTGGCAAGGACCAGCACCCCACCCAGGCGCTACTGGACCTCTACACGATGCACCGCTCCTTCCAGAAAATGGGTGGAATCTCTGGGAAGAAGTACGCTTTCGTGGGAGATCTTCAACGTGGTCGAGCTGTGCGCTCAGTCATGTATTTGCTCGCTAATTACGAAGATCTCGATTTCTATGCCGTCGCGCCCAAGGGCTTTCAAATTTCTCCAGACCTTCAACTACACTTAGAGGAACGTGGGGTTCGGCTACACTTCACAGATCAATTGAACGAGGTGTTGCCTGAAGTAGATTGCATTTATATGACCCGCGTACAGGATGAGTACGACCTCTCTGGAGAGTCGGGCAAGATCGACTTGGCCAACTTCAGCCTCACTGAAGAAAATGTGAATCTACTACCCGAACACGCCATCATTCTTCACCCACTGCCTCGGCGTCAGGAGATATCCAGTGGGATCGATGCCAATCCACGAGCAATGTACTGGTCTCAGCTGCGTAACGGAGTCTATATTCGGGCTGCCCTGCTGCTCTACATTTTTGGAAAAAACGAACAACTGCCGATTATCCAGGAAAAATCTAGCTCATGACTAACAGCCTTTGTATTAGAAATGCCACTGTCGTTTTACCCGATCAGCTGCAAGAAACTGATGTTTTGGTAGAAGATGGAATCATCAGCGCCATTGGTCGTGGATTGCCAAACGGGAAAGAAACTCTAGATGCTTCTGGTTTGATCCTCTTCCCGGGCTTGATCGATCCTCAGGTGCATTTTCGAGAGCCAGGAAATACTCACAAAGAAGATTTACATACTGGATCTAAAGCTGCTGCTGCTGGCGGAATCACCAGTTTCTTGGATATGCCCAACAATAATCCAGCAGTGATCAATGCGGAACGAATGGCTGCCAAAAAACAACGTGCTGCCGAACAGTGTGTGGTCAACTATGGCTTCTTTGTTGGCGCCACACCTGAAAACCTAGCTGAGATCAACTCGGTTCCAAATGTTTGTGGAATCAAGGTTTTCATGGGTTCTTCTACCGGAGACCTGCTCGTTCATCGTGAAGAAGACCTAGAGCGAATTTTTGCCAATGGAAGTCGCTTGATTGCTGTGCACGCCGAGAGTGAACGTCAAATTCGAGACAACACGGCCCTGCTCCAAGGATGTAAGGATGTCAAGGCACATCCCAAAATTCGAGACGAAGCCACGGCGCTGGAAGCAACTGAATTAGCGGTTCGTCTATCTCTGCAGTACAAAAGACGGCTTCATATTCTGCATCTGACCACAGAAGAAGAGACCCTACTGTTGCGTCGCTTGCCAAGGGATCACAAGATCTCCACGGAAGTTTGCCCACAACACTTCACGCTGACAGCTCCAGACTGCTACGAAAAACTAGGCACTCTAGCCCAAATGAATCCTCCCTTGCGCAGTCCACGTCATGGCAAGGCACTCTGGCAGGCACTCAAAGATGATATCATCAACTGCATTGCCACTGATCACGCTCCACACACTCTTGAAGAGAAGGATGCTCCTTATGGTAAGGCTCCATCGGGGATGCCCGGAGTAGAGACTTCCCTACCATTACTCCTGACAAGGCATAGTCAAGGAGACTGCAGCTTGGTAGAAATCGCAAAGTGGATGAGTGAAGCGCCTGCTCGACTTTACAGGATGAAAAACAAAGGCAGGATTCAGGTGGGATACGATGCCGATCTGACTTTAGTCGATGCACAATTGAAGCGAACCGTGGAAAACGGGAAACTGTTCACGAAGGTAAACTGGTCTCCCTACGCAGGCATGGAATTAACAGGATGGCCGGTTCGCACCATCGTTCATGGTCAGACCGTTTTTGTGGATGGCCAAATCCAGCATGGGATTCGGGGTAAAGAAATTCAGTTCATGGAAGAGTGATTCTTCCCATACAAAGAACTTCCTTAACAACTTCCTCACTCAGCTCCTAATCGAGATTTGCGTAGAGCCTCGGTGAAGGGACGTCCGTCGTTTTCCTCAAGAATCGCAGTCTGCAATCGATTCTCATACACTTTCAAGAGCGTGTAGGTGTACTCCTCGACTCGCTTCAGTCGACGAGGGAGTTCATCTTCTTCATAGTGACGACCAGAAGGAATCGGAGCTAACAATCGGTGAAAGATAAATCGTAGAGACGCCTGGGGGTAGTGGATCATGTAAAGTAAGTAGGGGACTACTTGCTTGTCTTGTTCGCGTTCCTCATAGATTCGCAAAAACAATAAAACTAGGTGATAGTAGTTGATCCCCCGGTGGACTTGGCGTTCTACAAAATGTCTGATCGAATCCATGTAGCGTTCTTTATTGAAACGCTGTTGACCTGTATGTGCTTCGTAATAGCGTGTAATCAGAATTGATGAGATGAAATAGCTCCACGCCTTGCGAAACTCTCCCAGTGGAAAGCGTTGACGCTGATCATTGCGCAAAAATTCTTCAGCACAATTGATCAAAACTCCTGTCGTTGAGCGTGTTTGTTGAATCGACGGCAACCGAAATTGAAAATTTCTAAGTAGCTGCCGAAGACGCTGGACATGCTCATCTTCAAGGGGATTTTTTCCTGAATGCTGTTGGTTCAAGCTGATCCAACGATGCAGTCCTCGAAGCGCCTCCCAGAGCTTTAAGTAAATAGAGTTTTCATACTGTCCCTGCAGTTCCTTAACAAGGCCTGACCATTCTTTGACCGGTAAGCTTCTGGGCAATTGCTTAAGCAATTGAATCGGAAGTTGTTGACGCTCTCGTTGTAATGCTTGTGAAATCGCCTGATTTGGTAACAGAAAAACAAGGGCTTTGCGTTCTTGTTGAAGCTGTCTCATCCGACTCGCCAACTGTTTCAGCATTTCTTCAGGCTCCCAATCCTCTTGACCCTCTTCCAGATTGGTTGCCAACTCTGTAATAAAACCAATCAACCCATCAATTTCTTCCAACTTATTGGAAGCTGCTCGCAGATAATGTGCAGGATCTTCACGTTCAAACCTTGAATATGCTCGATGCTCATGTGGAAGTAGAAAATGAATTTGTCGATCCAACTTCTTGACCTCGAGCAAACTCTTCTGCAAAACATCCGTTGGATTACGGCGAAAGGTTTCCAGAAAGTCTTCAAAGGCTTGTTCAATCACTTGGTTGATTTGTTTTGGTAGGGCCTGGGCTTCCCAAAGCTGTCTCCAGTGGGTCGTCAGTTGAGTCCGGATCTTCTCTCTATCTTTCTTGAGCGAATATCGGCCCTGCTGCGCAAAACTTTGGCACTGTTGATCCCAACCTGCGCTCAAAACTTCCTGAGTACGAAGGATATCCAGCTTTTCAAGCATCCCCGCGCTCACACCCGACTGCTCGCTATCAGCACCCTGCTGGTAGAATTCCATTGGCAGTACGCTCTCATTCAGATAAATTTCTCCAATCAGCTTTGAAAACAGGGTGCGAGTGATGTTGATGATCTGTTCACTAGTCTTGATCTCTTCTGGCAAAATAATAGTGACCGTGTAAACTCTTGAAATTTCATTGAAATCAAGCCTGGAAGCTGGCAAAGGCACCTTCCCTTGCAACTGCAACCCAGACTCAGACTCAAATTCATGAACAGGTAGAAAGCGGATTTGATGATTCGGATCGCGAAGCCTTAGGTCCAGGCTTGCTGAAAATTCGAGGATGGAAGGAATGAGGTGTTTGAGCAGAGTGACTGCCTTCTCTGGAAGTTTTGCTGAGAAGTGCAGATTTTTGAGAACAAACTCCTTGTCAAAAGTTTGCTGCGTTTTCTGAAGATCGTAGTCGCGGAGTTGCTGTTCAAGAACATCAAGATTCCCAGGACGACGAAACCGCTCTGCAAAAAACTCTTCGCTGAAGCCTGAAACAGCCATGCATGAAGCTCAGTGGAGCAGGAATAATCAGCGCTTGCGAACGGTGGCAATATCACTATTCCAGTGGCGCAATTCTCGGGGACCTTCCAGAGCCGTCTTCAATTGAATCAATTCCATGAAGGGCTTGCTCTCGATATCAATATCTGGGTAACGCCGGCTGAGGTAACTCCACAAATTCAGAAAGTTTTCATCTTTCTTTTTCTCATTTTCCCGGTTTCGATCTTCCGGAAGGAGATCCTCCCGATGGTACTGCGCATGCTTGCTCATAACAGATTTCCTTGTCAACCGTGATCGCACCCGGAGATGCCTAATTATCCAGCTGTATTCGTCATTGTTAAGATGGTAATCTGCAATCTGCTTGCCTCACCCCCAAGTACTTCTTCTTTTCATTACATACAACTGTTTTTGTTGAATTTTATAAATCGTTTCTAACCCGTACCTTCTTCTCATCTCTCAATATCTTTTCTTCGATGTCGACGTCCTCCCAACAAACCATTGTCCTCAAAGTGGGGACTTATGTTCTTCAGCAACCCAATGGCAAATTGGATTATAACCTGATCCAAGAACTCGCAAAAACGATTGCTGAATTACGCCAGAGAGGCCATGAAGTATTACTCGTCAGCTCAGGTGCAATTGGAGCCGGTCGGGAACGCTGCACGGTCCTCCCGAACCCTCCGCAAGCAGCAACACCAGGTAAGGGTCGTAAAGAATTGGGCATTCAACAAATGTTGGCGGCCGTTGGTCAAGTTCGACTGATGCAAATCTACTCAGAATTTTTTCAGGAACACCAAATCCTTGTAGCTCAGGTACTCGTCACTCGGGCTGACTTTGCCAAACGACAATCGTATCTAAATATCCGCAATACCGTCCAACAGCTGCTGCACTTTGGAATCTTACCGATCATCAACGAAAACGATGTAGTCTCCACAGAAGAGTTGCCTTTCTTTGGTGACAACGACCAACTCGCTGTTTCTTTTGCAGCATTGGCCGGTGCCAGTCATCTGTTTTTCCTGACTAGTGCACCAGGATTGCTGGTTCGTGAGCAACAAACGGATGGTTCTTTCAAAGACGTGGTGCTTCCCGAAGTCAAACAAGTGAATCAGGAGTTGCTTCAGCATTGCCAGCGCCCAGGAACCAACGTGGGTCGTGGAGGGATGGAGAGCAAAGTGCGTGCGGCAGGAAAATCGATCTCCTTTGGGATTAATGCCTACATTACTGCCGGGAAAGAGCCCAATACTGTTCTCAAAATCTTGGATGGTGTGCAGGTAGGCACTCATTTCGTGGCTCATGGATCAAAGCTCAGAGGCTACCGCCAGTGGCTTGCGGCAGGAGCGCTGAGTCAAGGTGAACTACATGTAGATTCAGGTGCTGAACAAGCTTTAAGAGTTCATAAAAAGAGTCTCTTGCTCTCCGGCGTTTGTGAGGTCCAAGGTAATTTTAGTGCCAAGGACCCAGTCAATATCTTCAATCTCCAGCACGAACTCATTGGGGTTGGACTCGCAGCTCAATCCGCTCAAGCTTTGCGGGTCTTGCTCCAGCAAAGTGAAGCCAACGGACATACACGAGCAGTAATTCACCGGGATGACTTGTTTCTGGCAGACGGACATCTCTAGTGGCTCTTTTCCAATGCCAAGTTGAAAAACTTGTCTTCGGTGGAGCAGGGCTGGGGCACTTAAAGGGACAGGTTGTTTTCATTCCAGGGGCTTTACCTGGAGAGGTCGTAGAGATCGAATTACAGAAACAGCGAGGAGATTTTTCAGAAGCCCGGCTCATTCGAATCCTAGAGGAAGCTCCAGAGCGGATCGCACCACAAGAAGATCACTTTCACTGCTGCAGCCCCTGGCAAATTCTTGCTCCAGAATTAGAAGCGTACTGGAAACGTCAGATTGTTCTCGATGCCCTACAACGTCAAACGGTGCTCTGTCACAACGATTTACAGGTGAGTGAGATGGGGCCTCGGTTGGGCTACCGCAATCGGTTAGAGTTCCATTTTACCCAAGTGAAGAACCGACTGCACTTGGCCCTTCATGAGCCCGCGAGTCAAAATCCAATTCCTGTAGAAACTTGTCAACTCGGGCTACCCACCTTGCAACGGGCATCTCAGGAATTGATCCTCCTGCTTGACGACGCTCAACTCCGACCAAAGGAGATGGGTCGCTTGGTTTTACGAGGGAATCGAGCAGGGCAGGTTGTTGCTTTACTCCAGCTGAATACAGCTGCAAAACAACGTTTAACTTCTCACCAGCGCCACTGGCCAAAACTGGATTTTCAGTTCATTGTTTATTCTGAGAGTTTCCCAAAAGAAGCTGTCTCTCAAAGTGAATTGTTCGAATCGGTTGCGAATGCCAGAATCTATTTTGGCGGGCTGGGTTTCTTTCAAATCAATCCATTCTGCTTGGAACTACTTGTGCCGGTAGTCGGTGAATGGATCAAGGGAGAAGAGGTCTTAGATCTATATGGTGGGGTGGGAACCCTCAGTTTGCCCCATGCCGAACAGACACAAAGCTGTATGATTGTTGAAGAAAACCCTGACGCAATCCATTTCGCTCAGAGAAACACCAAAGAAATTCCTCACTTTCAGGTCACTCCCTCCAAAGTACAACAAGCCTTGAAACAAATTGGTGGGCAGCAAACTGTTTTACTCAATCCACCACGGGCGGGCATTGCCAATCGGGTTCGTCAGCAACTCCTCACGGTGAAGCCCAAGAGATTGATCTATCTCTCCTGCAATGTAAGCACTTGTGCGCGGGATCTCAAAGACCTTCAGGACTGCTATGAGCTAAAGTGGCAGCAGGCCTTCAATTTTTTCCCGGCCACACCACACATCGAATTATTGACAATTCTAGAAAGGAAGAAATGAAAAAGAAGAGGAGGAGGGGACTGGATCGGTAGCATCTTAGACTGTAGTGAGCCGTATCGATTGGTTCCGAGTGGACCTCAAGCAGTACTTGTGAGGGGGGACTCACTCGAAATTTCTACGAACCCAATCCCATTCGATGAAGAGTATCAGACCACTTGTGAGTATTTGACTTCTCGACTTTGGTGATACTCCTGATAAGCAAGTGCGCTCTCTTTCCCCATGAAACGCTTAGCCAAGGCTAGCGGAATAGAAGGCACGTGGACAACAATCAGTCCATCCAATGCATTTGAAAAATCTCGATCTACGTTGAAGGAGAGGAACTGAGCTCCTAAGCGCAGGTAGTGACGTACCAGCACAGGAACACCCTTGTTATCCTGCTCAATCTCCGAAATTAAATTGCTGATTTCTTCGAGATCATTGGGGGTGTTGCGCAAACTGTTTCTTGTAGGGATAGACTGTGGATGTCGGTATGGAGTTCTTGGGTGAACTTCCTGAGACAGGCGATGATCGAAATGGTTTGCTTTGAGAAAACGAAGTAAAAGGTTCTTTGATGTCCTTGAGTAGCTCTGGCTGATGCTAACGGGCCCAAAGAGATTCTGGTATTGAGGGTGCTGGACGATGAATTCCCCGATCCCTCGCCAAAGCAAAGACAGAGGTGCTGCCTGTCTTTGAAAGTTAGGATGGATGAAAGAGCGCCCCATTTCGATTGCGGGATTCAGTTCTCCGATAAATCTTGAGCTCAGTTCAAACAGTGAATGAGTGTAGAGTCCGTTCACTCCAGCAGTTCTAATGATTCTATCGGCCAAACCGAGCCGATATCCACCTGCCAATCTGCCCTCTGTCTTACTCCAGAGAAACAGGTGCAGATAGCTTGCGTCATAGGCATCTAAATCCAAAGACTTCCCCGATCCTTCTCCGACGGCACGGAAGGCAATTTCTCGCAACCTGCCTATCTCATGCATCAACTCATCGACCTGAGTATGATTTGCGTATCCTACAAGAAAATCCTCCGTTTCCACCAACAACTGTTCCTGTGGCAGGCCTTCTACCTCCAAGCTCAACTGATTTCGGGCTGATGCCTGGGCGATTGGCCTTCGAACTGATCGAGACTGACGAAGCAATTTGGGTAGGGGAATCCATTGTTTGTGTCGTCGATTCGCAAGGAAGTAAGTTTTGAATCGAAGGTATTCAATCAGTTTTTCATTGGGCTC
>CAJXNF010000038.1 GCA_913056375.1 uncultured Pseudomonadota bacterium
TTTCAGATTTTTTCCAAAGCAAAGACACTTGCAACTAGGTGGGAGTTTTTCAGCTTCTCAAAGCGCTCTCAGCTCTCCAACTGTGAATTTTCCTGACGCAAAGACGCTTTTTAGGCATAGGTCCGGTAGGTTGAACTTAAGGGTCAGTGAAAAAAACAGAGAGGTTGGTTCACTCCAGAAAAAGTCAGCAAGCTTGAAAAATCCGACTAGTCTATCAAAGGATCATCATAAAAAATCTGTGCATCCCATAGCTCCCCAAAGGAGCCGGCATCCGCACTTACCAAAAACTGACAACCAGAGAAATTCCGCGTGAGCACCTTGTATTTTGACAGAGGACTGCAGCACCTTTCAGAGTCAGATCCAGTTCTTCGAATCGTGATCCAGCACCTGCAACCGCAACCCCCAGAACCACGAGAAGCCAACTTTGAGTCGTTGATTCGCATCATTGCCGGACAACAACTCTCTAGCGCTGCGGCCTACACCATCTATCGCAGGTTGAAGCAAAAGTTTGAGGATTCCGTCATCACGCCTGCCATGATCCTTGGTTCCTCCAAGGAAGAGCTGCTGACCTGTGGACTCTCCAACGCCAAGGCGCGGTACATCACGCTGATCGCCCAGGCATTTGAAGAGCAGCCCAACCGGATCGAAGAGCTGAGGAAAATGTCTGCTGAAGACGTGCTGGAGACACTACAAAGATTTAAGGGCATTGGCATCTGGAGCGCCAGCATCTTCGCGCTGTTTTACCTCCACCATCCGGATGTCTTTGTCTGGGGAGATGTCAGTCTGAAAAAAGCGATCCGACTGCTGTACGAGGAAGAAGAGCTGAGCGAACCCCAAATAGAGGCTATCATTCAGCCGTGGCGACCTTATCGCAGTACAGCCTGCCTGGTCTTGTGGAAATGGCTGGATGAAGGAGCGATTCGGTTTTCGTAGAAGACGAGGTTCAGCAGTTAGGACCCGAAAAATTGGCAGGAATTGGAGAAGAGTCTTGTTGTTGGGTTGGTGAAAATAAAGAGGACGCTCGTTGTGATTTAGAAGCTATAACCAACACTTAAAAACAGTACATTTTTTGGGGAATACTTATTTACATCGCTCTCAAAATCCGCCTGACAAGCGCTGCTGCATTCCCAGTCATTGCCAAGTTCATAGTTTATCGATGGTTCGCCAGTGATTAATCTGACAAAAGTGATTGATGTCGTCAGCCCACTATCGAAAGTCCAGTTTTTACCAATTCCAAGATTATATCCATCTTCTGGATAATCTACCCTGTAAACAGCCTTTCTTTCACCATTCTGTTTGCTGTAGATCTCCTTCTTCGCTTCCCAATTCCTGTTGACCAATCCAGTTTGGAAAAACAACCCATCCACCGATGCAAGATAGTATCTGATATTCAGATAGGAGGTCTGACTGTCAAACCCTGATTTTTCAGTAGCCGAACCATCATTTGAATCTTCGGACATATCCCCAGAGAGAGATTGACCTTCCAGACTAAGCCATAGGTTTTTACTGAATTGGTAACTGAAACTAAGCCCAGGGCCTAGGTTTGAAAGCACAATCGCTTGGATTTGAAAATCCTTGTCGTTTAATGAGGAAGCATTGGAATTTGGTGGAGTGGCTATGGAAAAAAACAAGACCCCAATGCTAGTGCATAGAATTCTTATGGATTTTTGACTAATCATTTCTCTTTTTCTGTTTGTGTACACAACATCCGAATGGTTACTCCTACAGCACAAAATTTTCTGCTGCACAAATCAAAGAAGAATTTAACATCTATCAAGTTACAATATCCGTTCTATTGATATCAACAGTGGAACTACCCTACTTCACACCACTCCAATGATGTGTGGAAATCATCCTACGTATTGCTGACCAGAGAGAATGCGCTAAACTAATTTGAAATCCTGCCAAGGCTTGGTCTGTGGTGGAGGGCTGGTGAAGTGGAGAGTTTCACGAAGGGTCGGGTGCTGGAGCTGTAGTTGATGTGACCAGAGCGCAGGCCCCGATAGCTTGCGAGCCTGCCCGTACTTGTGATCGCCCAGGAGGGGATGTCCACAATGTGCCAGTTGCACCCGAATCTGATGAGAGCGTCCGGTTTCCAATTGGATGCGTAGCAGGCTCTTGTTTGCATGAACGGCAGTCCGCTCATAGTGGAGAATCGCTTGCTTGGCTGGGGAGACTCCGGATTCAACGACCCGAACGGTGTTGCTGTGATGATCCTTCTGCAGCCAATCGGTGAGAGTTCCTTCAGGAGGATCGACCACGCCAGCCACGACAGCCAGGTAGGTTTTCTGTAAAGTCCGTTGACGAGCCTGATCTGCCAATCGGGACGCCGCCTTGGAGGTCTTGGCAAAGACCATCACTCCACCCACAGGGCGATCCAGGCGCTGCACCAGTCCCAAGAACACCTGGCCAGGTTTCTGGTCACGTTGCTTGATCCAGTCCTTGAGCAGGCTCAACAGGTCCGGGCTACCGCTGTGATCTGCCTGAGAGAGTAGATTGGTCGGCTTTTCAACGACCAGCAGATGGTTGTCTTCAAACAACAGTTGGGGCGTAAAGCTCAAGGAGACCCGCACTTTTTAGTGAGAACGAAAAATATGGAACTGCACACTGATTTTTCACAACGAGTGATCTTGCACACCGAACAAATGCCCTGGTCGCCTTCCCCAGCTGCTGGCGTGGAGCGACGCCAACTGGACCGCCAGGGGGAGGAAGTCGCACGAGCCACGAGCATTGTGCGTTATGCTTCCGGTAGTTACTTCGCAGCCCACACGCACGGAGGCGGTGAAGAGATTTTTGTGCTGGAGGGCGTCTTCTCCGATGAGCATGGGCACTATCCACCCGGAAGCTACCTGCGCAATCCGCCCGGAACCACTCACACTCCTTTTTCGGAACCGGGCTGCGTCATCTTCGTCAAGCTCTGGCAGTTCAATCCCGGTGACGCACAAACTGTCTGTCAGCAAACCGAACAGGGTAGCTGGAGCCCCGGACGTCAGGAAGGCATTCAGGTTCAGCTCCTTCATGAATTTCAAGGCGTCCGAACCGTGCTGATGCGCCTGGAGCCTGACCTACAAGTACAGCTTCACTCCCATCAGGGTGGAGAAGAGATTCTTGTGCTGGAAGGCGACTTTGCCGATGAGCACGGCGAATACTCCAAGGGGAGCTGGCTACGCAGTCCTCCCGGTTCCAGCCACTCTCCAAAGATTGGTCCAAATGGGGCCCTGCTCTATTTGAAGTCTGGACACCTGGTGGCCCCGGTGCTGCCGTTGCCAAACTGATGGGCATTGTCTCCTCAGAACAAGCTCAGTTGCTCACCAGGTTGAGGGACTTCCCCAGCAAAATCGGGTAGCAGCGGCAACTCCGGAAGCTGTTCCTGCAGAAAGCCATGGAAATCTCGCGCAAGTTGAGGAGCCAATATGTCATCTGGGGTGTGCAGAAAAACAAAGGGAGTGAACCCTTGGCGCATCCAATTGGCTACTCGCTGGGCCCAATCCCGTAAAACTGGATAATTGACCTCATTTTGGGGATCCCCGACAAAGCGCAGTAGCGGCAGCTCATTCGTTGCTGTGAAGCGCACGGGCACTTTGGGCTTGCGGCGCTTTGCCTCGATGGTAGCGGAGTCGTTTTGCTGAGAAGCCATCAGCTTGTGGGTGTCAAAGAGCACCCGGGCCATCTGGTGTTGACGTAAAAACGTATCCAACTCTTGCTCTGTTTCCTGCTCATCGAAATAAGCTAGGTTGCGCACCTCCACAGCGTAGCGAAAGTCTGAAGGCAATTGGAGCAGGAATTGTTGCAGCTGTGGCCAACGGTTGTGCCCAAAGTCTGCAGAAAGCTGCAGTTGAATCGGGCCAATTCGTTCCTCCAGGGGAGCAATCCGCTGGAAGAATTCCCTTGTCAATTCGGTCGTGTTTTCCAATTTGCGGTCATGACTGATGCTCCGGGGAAACTTGAAGCAGAAGCGGAAGTCGGGGGGAGTTGACTCTTTCCAACGCTCAACGACATCTGGGCGAGGCAACGCATAGAAGGTGGTGTTTCCTTCCACCGTGTTGAAGACCCGAGCATAGCCTGCTAGAAAATCTGTAGGTCGGGTTCGTGTTGGCAGCAGACTGCCCTTCCATTCAGGGCGTGACCACTCAGGACATCCGAGAAAATAGTGCATCCGGTGGCTTTTCCGAGAGAAATGCTAGATTTGAAGCTTGATACCAGGATGAATGGCAGAGCGATTGCGTATCTTTGCTGCATCTTAGAAGGCGACATACCAGGGATCAAGTAGGAAGTCGAATGCGTTCAAAACTACGGAGCACAGCCACTTGCGACCGATTCTTTCCCTCGTTACACTTGTGATCTTGAGCCGCTGTTTGATCTGCGGTCAAATACTTATGATTCCAGGAGATTCAGAATGGCAGACACATTGACACCAGAGATGCGTGAAGGCATGCCAGAGCCGGAAGGGTATCGGGTCAATAGCCTACCCGATGAGAACGATATCGTCTTTGGCAAGGGTCCAATCACGGAAGAGACCACACGCAATATGATTCTTGATTACCCCGACAGCGTTCTCAAGTTTCTACAGGGGAAGGACTTGGACGAACGACCTCTCTCTCCAGATATCAGTGGAATTCATGCGATCTGGCGGGAACGTGGTCTGCGGAAGGATATTTTGCAAAAATATTTTTTGCATTTTATGGATTGGCCCGATGGGATTCCCTCGGCAACCATGCTGGACTTGCTAAGTGACGTGCGAGACAAGATTCGCGATCTTGGTAAGCCGAAGAAATAAGCTGTAAGCAGAGGAGGCCAGCCCTACGCTGACCCCCTGAGTGGGGCTGATGCTTCATTCATCAGCCCACCGTGGCACCGACTCAGTTGATCGGGATTTGGCGCATCTCGGCCTGCTGCTGCTTGGGCAGACGCAGGTGAAGCACCCCATCCTTCATCTCGGCATGACTACCTTCCATGGCCACTGCCTGTGGCAACTGAATCCGGCGCTGAAAATTGCCGTAATTGCGCTCTACACGCAACACACCTTCTCGGTTCTCTTCATGAGAACTCTTCTTCTCTCCCTGAATCGTCAGCACTCGCCCATTTAGGGAAATCTTCACGTCTTCCTTGTTCAACCCGGGTAGCTCTACTTGAAGCTGATAGGTGGTTTCGTCTTCCTGCAGATCCAACGCAGGTGAGAAACGTCGTGTGGCTGTTTCGCTAAAAACTTCTGGCCAAGCGGACTCGCCAAAGAATTCTTCCATGAGATTGCGAAACGGGACTGTGCTGTTGCGAACGGTTACTGGATACATGCTGCTCTCCTGAAAAGAGGAAATATTTTGAGGAGCACCCAAACCATCTTGATGTGCTCCGTTATTTGTTAGCACTCACTTTAATAGAGTGCTAACAAGCTGTCAAGAAAAATTTTTTACCAGGCGAGCAAATCGCTCAATGACTGGTCAATCGACGAGGCGATCGGGATCTTCCTTGGGTCGGTTGGGATTCTCTCGGAAGAGCTGACGGCGGGTAGTTGGGTTGAGGAAATCTTCCTCACGCAGGCCTTGCTGGCGACTGATCTGGGAGACAATGGCCTTGACGAAGGCGCGCTGTTCCAGTCGCTCTTCCATCTGCCGACGCAGCTTGAGGATATCGCGGACGCTGTATTGGCGGTCAGGAATTTCTTCTTCCTCATCAACAATTGACTGCGTATCTCCCTGCAGGACAAGGCGGTGATAGCTCTCAAGGAAAATCAGAAAATCAATGAGAAGCGGAGTCGGACGACCCTGGCTACTCTGAATCAGGTTGCGGCGCAGCGTCTGGGGTTGAGGGGCATTCTGATTCAGTTGCTGAAAAACACGACGAATCTTGCGCAGCAATTGTTGTTGGGACGTCTGGGCATCCCATCGGGAACGTGTCGCAAAATCGAGAAACTGCTGCAGCCGGGGTCGGGGCGCCAGCTGTGGCCACCAGGGAAGCTTCAGACCAAAAAAGCGCTGCAGGACTTGTTCACAGCGTTCCAACTCTGCGAGCTGGCAATCTTCGAAGAAGAAACCATGCTGATAGAGCAATTGACAGAGTTGGAGCAGTTGAGAGGTTGCGGCAGGGAGCTGGCGATCCTGCTGCTGTTGGAAGATTGCACCTGGTTGGGCTGGTCGACGCAGCATCATTGATTCCAGAAGGAGCGCAGACGTTTAGGTCTGGGATAGATGAATAACAGGAATGGAGCGTTGCCCTGAGGCCATTATTCAATCCCAACCTGGTATGGAGGTCTTGGCTGGACCACTTGGTACTGGACGTCGGATCGAAGTGTTCATTTGGGGAGTTAGCTGTCCAGCCTGTGCTCCTGGATTGGTATTCAGTTGTTGCTGGAGTTGCTGTTTGACTTGCTGAATCATGCCAGGTGGAGGTGTCGCTCCAGCAGCTGCCATGGCTGCCTGCCCCCCAGCTGCAGAGATCGGTCGTTGAGGTGCAGATGGAGTTGGTGCCTCTGTCTTGGCAACTGGTTTTGGATCTTCAGGAGACTGCTGCTGGATCAGGATCTGGTAGCGATTGTAGTGACGGTTGGCTTTGTCGCTGTTGCGCATTCGGTAATAGACCAGTGCCGTATTGTAATGAGCGTCTGGTTGATCAGGCTCCATCTCCAGTACATTCTCAAAAGAATCCAGGGCTTGTTCGTAGTCTCCTACTTGGAAATAGGCCAACCCTAGGTTGTAATAGAAGCTTGGTGTCTCATCGTCCAGCACGATGGCCTGGCGGTAGTTCCAGATGGCTGTTGGATAATCCCGCTTTTGGTAAGCAGTGTTGCCGTCACGGAAATAATTCAAAGCCGAGCGGGGAGTCGGGGTTTCGAGAGAGCTACAGCCACCGAGCAGCATCATCGGGATGATGATCCAGCGGAACAAAAAACGTGGGAATGGGGTTGCGGGCATGACTTGCGTATCCCTTGCATGGTCCGGGAAATTCACTGGCATTTTCGCCGACAGTTTCATTACGATAGGTTCACTTGCTCATGCACAATCCATACTTGAAGGAGGCACGATGAAGTGTGGAAATTGGTTTGTCACCGCATTACTGCTGCTGAGTTGCTTCGTTGCTCTTCCGTCCCTGCAGGCTCAAAACATGACAGAGGAAGAGGCTGAGGCAGCCCGCATCGAACAACGTTTCCTCAACGAACTGGAGACCCTGCTCAAGGCGGCACGCGATGCACAGTTCCCCGAAGAAGAAGTGCGCTCCATCACGGTACAGCGTGAAGGGAAGACGATCAACGCCTTTGAATATCTGGAACAAGCGAAGCGTCAACAAGCTCGCAAGGAAAGCCGACGTGTGGTGCTGCGGGATCGCTACCTGACAGTTCAGGACATCATGGGGGAACTGAAATCACAGGAGTCTGGCAAGTTGGACTCGCTGCGGGAAGAACTCGTCTTCATTGGTGCCGAAGAGAAATGACCCCTCTGCTCTGCGTAGCTGGCGCCAGAGGAGTGGGCAAGACTTCTGTGGCCGTGGCCCTGGTCTCCCTGCTGCAGCAACACCTTGGAAGAGTGATCGCTTGGAAACCATTGGATGTCAATGGTATCGGGTATCAGATTCAGGACAGCGATAGCGATGGGGAACGCCTGCACCGCGCCACCAACATGTCGGAGCACATCAACCTGCTGAATCCCTACCTGTTCAATGAAGACCTGCCTCCACTGTTGGCAGCACAACGGGACGGTGTAAGAGTTGATGAGAAAGTACTGAGTCAGCGTTTGGAGTTGTTACGAAGACGCTCTGACGTAGTGTTGATGGAGAGCCTTGCTGAATTGTTGGGCTTCTGGACCGCCAAGCATAGTGGACTGGAATTGTTACAACAATGGCAGGCCAAAATCCTCTGGGTTAGTGGAATCGGGCGTGAGAGCCTGGAGCAGACGCTACAAGCAGTCACCCTACTTCAGCAGGCTGGGATCTCCTGTCAGTTGCTTCTCAACAACACAACCAACGAATTAAACACTGATCTGCTCCAGTATCAATGGATGATGCTTGAAGAACGACTTGACCTGCGCGTGCTGGGCCTGCTCCCCTATAGGATCGAAGAAAATCGTCGCAATGCCACATGGTTGTCGGACAACCTGGAGACGACCTTTCTCGATCAGTTGCTGCCTCCACCAGTCAGCCCTACTGTCTGAACACCTCACTTCAGATTCTCTGAAATTTCCCGGCCGGATACCGCCGGCTTGCTCTTGGCAGGACCCCAATGGACGTATTCAAGCGCTATCTGATCATTTTTGTCACCACTAGTACCTTCCTCTACTTCTTTGTCATCTGGTATGAGAGTCAGAATCCAGGAGTAGCGGTTCCCCATAATTTGAGTGAGACTGGGGAAGAATCGATTGCGATCAACCTACAGCCCAACAATGCCTACGAAAAATGTGTGCAATTGCAGGCTCGTCAATCTCTGGACTATACTTTCGAAGCTTCTGAGCCACTGGTCTTCAATCTGCACTACCATGTTGGCAAAGAGGACTTCTACCCGGAGCAGCAAACCATTGCCACACTGAAAGGCTCGTTTGAAGCCAAGGAGTCCCGGATCTACTGCCTGATGTGGGGCAACTCCAGTGACCAGCAGGTTCGCCTGCGCTACGAATTTCGCGCCCGGCCACTAACGGCCTCCAACTGAGTGTTGCATGTCCGCACTGACCTTTTTCGCAGGAGCCCTCGCTGGGGCTCTGACCTGGAATTTCACGGCCCCACTGCTGGAAAAGAAAGCCTGTTTCAACCCCAATCCCAATCAGGATGGACGTTGGGATATACAGCCTGAGGCAGAGGAAATTCGCATCCTGTTGCTTGGAGATACTGGCTCCGGTGATGAGCATCAGCAAGATGTAGCTACTGCCAGCGCTCGCACCTGTGACGAGTTGGGCTGTGATCTGGTGCTGATGCTGGGAGACAACTTCATTCAGCATGGCGTCTCCAGCGTTGATGATCCACAGTGGATCAGTAAATTCGAAGAGATGTATACCCAGCAGGTGCCTTTCTATCCGATCCTTGGCAACCATGATCTGCAGGGCAAGTGGCGACCCCAGGTAGCCTATACTGAACGCAACAACCGCTGGCGCATGCCGAATGTCAACTATTCGCTGGTGGCGGGTCCTGCTTACATTCAATGCATCAACACCTCCTGTACGCTTTGTGCGCTCTGGACACTGTTCAAACGTAAAGAGCGACCTTGGCGTCTGGTTTGTGGACATCGTCCGTTAGCCACAGGTGGCAGACATCGAGGCGTGACCTGGCTGGAGCGCTTATTGATTGAGCGTTCTGGGCCCCAGTTCTTTCTGTCTGGGCACAACCACATGCTGGAACACCTCAAGATCGGTGAGATTGACCAGGTGGTTGCCGGTGGTGGAGGAAGCCCGCTCAATCACACTGCCAAGAAGCCCAACCCCCACCAGATCTTCCTGCATCTTGGTCATGGCTATGCCTGGATGCATCTGAACTCCACTCAAGCTACGGTACGCTATTTCGACGACCAAGGTCAGGAGGTCTACCAGTTTACACGAAACGCCTGAGGCTACTTCTCACTACCTGTTTTGTTGCTGTTGAAGGATTTTTCATGGACACACCACCAACGATTTTTCCACTTTGGGAACTGCCAATGCTGCCCATTGCTGGTCGAGCTGAGCGATTCCCCGTTCACCGAATTTTCTGCATCGGCCGCAACTACGCAGAGCATGTACGGGAGATGGGCAACGACCCAGCCGGCAAACCCATTTTTTTCACCAAGCCCTCTTCCAGCTTACGACACAATGGGGACCAGATCCCCTACCCACTGGCAACCGAGAATTTTCATCACGAGGTGGAGTTGGTTGTCGCCTTGGACAAGGGAGGCACCAACATTCCCATCGAGCAGGCCCAGGATCACATCTATGGCTATGCAGTGGGGGTCGATCTGACTCGACGTGACCTACAGGAGATCGCCAAGGCCAAGGGTCAGCCCTGGGACGCCAGCAAAGCCTTCGATGACTCCGCACCTTGTTCAGAATTACACGAAGCTGCACAAATAGGGCATCCCAGCCGGGGAGCAATTTGGCTCAGTGTCAACGGTGAAATGCGGCAGCAAGGAGACCTGAACCAACTGATCTGGAATGTTCCGGAAATCATCAGTGCTCTCTCTCAGTCCTTCCACCTGCAGGCAGGGGATTTGATCTTTACAGGCACCCCCTCCGGAGTAGGACCTCTGGAGATTGGAGATCAAGTAGAAGCTGTCGTCGAAGGTATCAGTGTTCTACGCTTCGAGATCGTGGACATAGCGGATGCCTGAACGTGGTGAAGTCGCAATTGTCGGCAGTGGACTAGCTGGATCCGAAGCTGCCTGGCAACTGGCCCAGCTCGGTCGGCGGGCAGACCTTTATGAAATGCGACCACAACGCCCGACCCCAGCCCACAAGACCAGCGACTGCGCTGAACTGGTCTGTAGCAACTCCTTCAAGAGCCGCTCGCTGGAGAATGCGCATGGACTACTCAAAGCGGAACTGAATCAGTTCGGCTCCCTCATCCTGCAGACCGCAGAACGCTTTGCTGTGCCAGCCGGACAGGCCTTGGCGATTGACCGTCAACCTTTCTCTGCCTCGATCACCCAGCAGCTGTCAAATCACCCAAATATCAAACTGCTACGAGAGGAAGTTGAAGATCTTGGCAAGCTGTTGGATCGTTATGCTGCGGTCCTTGTAGCTACCGGCCCGCTGACCTCCGATGCCCTGAGTGAATCACTGCAGCAGCTGATCGGGATCGGGCATCTCTCCTTCTATGACGCAATTGCTCCGGTAGTGACAACTGAATCCATCAACTCTCAGGTGGCTTTTCGGGCATCCCGCTATGACAAGGGAGAGGCTGATTATCTCAACTGTCCCTTCTCTCAGCAGCAGTACGAGGATTTTGTGGCAGCCATCCTGGCGGCGGACAAGGTGCCGATGCACCAGTTTGAGGATGTGCGACCCTTCGAAGGCTGCCTGCCTATCGAGGTAATGGCGGAGCGAGGGCTCGACACTCTGCGCTTTGGCCCGCTGAAACCGGTGGGGCTACCTCATCCAGAAACTGGGGAACAGTTTCACGCCGTTGTTCAGTTACGCCAGGAAAACGCACTTGGAACCCTCTACAACCTGGTTGGCTTCCAAACAAAAATGACCTGGACCGCACAACAACAAATTTTTCGAACGATTCCAGGGTTGGAAGAAGCTGAATTTGTCCGCCTGGGTTCCATTCATCGCAACACTTTCCTGAACAGTCCCAAATTGCTGACCAGCCGGCTGCAGTTGCAGCAAGAGCCCAGGCTGTTCTTTGCTGGTCAGTTGACTGGAGTGGAGGGTTACACAGAATCAACTTCGATGGGATTGGCTGCCGCCTATTTCCTACACCACGAACTCCAGGGAGACTCACTCCCAGAGCTGCCAGGCACCACGATGATGGGAGGCCTGATTCGTTACCTGACCACTACTGATCCCAAGCACTTCCAACCAATGAACGCCAATTTTGGTCTACTGGAACCCCCTCAGCAACGCATACCCAAGCCCCAGCGTAAAGCCTGGCTGGCTGAACGAGCCATGAGAGAGCTGCAGCAGTGGCGGGAGTCCTGTGAACTTGGAACCTCAGTGACTGCTGTATGACTTGGTTCGAAGCTTCGATTTTAGGGCTGGTGCAAGGACTGACAGAATTTTTACCGATCAGCAGTACTGCCCACTTACGGATTGTCCCAGAATTGCTGGGCTGGGAAGATCCCGGTGCAGCCTTCTCCGCTGTGATCCAGCTGGGAACCCTGCTAGCGGTCCTGCTGTACTTCCGCAAAGACGTACTGGAGTTGATCACTGCTGCTTTGCGGAGTCTCTGGAATCGAAACCTGATGGAGACCCCAAGCTCCCGGCTTGCGTGGGCGATTGCCGTTGGGAATCTACCAATCATTGTGCTGGGATTGGGATTCAAGGATTTTATCGAGACCGATGCCCGAAGCCTCTGGATCATTGGAGGAGCGCTGATTCTCCTCGGCTTGGGACTCTATGCTGCGGAACGCTTCGCCTCTGGCAGTCGTGATGCCAGCCAGCTGAGCTTTCGGCAGATTCAATGGATCGGACTTTGTCAGGCCTTGGCCTTGATTCCAGGTTGTTCGCGCTCTGGCTCAACCATCATGGGGGGTCTGCTCGTGGGCATGGACCGAGCGGAGGCGGCTCGGTTTTCTTTTTTGCTGGGCTTACCTGCCATCCTGGGAAGTGGACTTTTTCAACTCAAGGCGCTTGCAGAAACAGGATTGGGAGAATCTGGGCTCCTCAATATCGGTCTCGGCGTATTCTTCGCATTTCTGAGTGGCTATCTTTCTATTGAATTCCTGCTGCGCTTTCTGCGGCACTATGGCACTCTGCTGTTTGTGATCTATCGTATTTTGCTGGGAGCAGTCGTCCTGTTCCTGGCTGTCTGAGAGAGAAGACCGATGTCCATCATGCGTATGCTGTTGTTGTTGGGCCTGACTCTAGGCGCCTGTACAACCTTCAATCAGGAAAACTACACGGAATGCCTTCCTCTGGTCGAAATCGATCGCCAGGCTGCCCGAGCGCAGAAAGATTACAGCTATGATGCCGTCAATTTCAGCTATTGCCGCGCCCCGGCCCGCTACAAAAATCAGTTGGCAGAGGAGTGAGCAAAAAATGGTATTATTTGTGGAATAATCCGTTTGCCCTTTGAAATCTGATTTGTTAGGTTGCCCATATATAAAAGTTAACCATTTCCGCAATAAACTGCTCTTTGGCGAAGACACTCACCTTCCCCAAACTATTGAGTAGGTGGAATTATTGTAAATCCGTCTCTCGGATTTTCTCTTCTTCCCTCATCGAAGAATTTGTCAACAGGAGAACTCATGAAGTTGAAGAACTTGTTTGCCGCTGGTGCCGCAGTTGTTCTGGGCTTAGGTCTGGCTGCCAGTGTACAAGCCGCCGGTGACCCAGCCAAGGGTCAGGCTCTTTACGCAACCTGCGCTTCCTGCCATGGAGCCAATGGAGAAGGCAATCAAGCCCTCAATGCTCCAGCCATTGCTGGACAGCAAGACTGGTATCTGACCCGACAGTTGAAGAACTACCAGGAAGGTATTCGTGGAACACACGCCAAAGACGTTTACGGCATGCAGATGCGTC